>CAMQHT010000012.1 GCA_947001705.1 uncultured Collinsella sp. | reverse complement strand
CCATCACGGATACGATTTTGGACCCGCCGCGGTTTACGTTTTTGCCGGCTATCTATCAGGATGCCACGCGCCGCAAGTGGGCCGTGCATCAGCGCGGCGGCGAGCCGAAGATTTTCGACTATGCGGATGTGCTGCAGTGCGAAGTAGCCGAGGCGGGCGATCAGGAAGCCGATGAAGCGGTCTCTAAACAGGAATTTGCCCAGCGTATTCTGGCAAATCCCGCTAAGGCGGCAAAAATGAACGCAGCCAAGCGTAATATGTGTCTTGGTATGGGCGTTGTTGTGGCGGTTCAGACGGGAAAAGACGAGGTTTCCAAACTAGAGATTCCCGTTATGACCGATGAAGTCAAACGCGATTCAAACCTGTATAAGTCGTATCGGAATGTCGCCGAGAAGATCAAGGCCGAATTTGATGCCATGGGTGGTCTGGCCTAATTTTGGCGACATGCGTTTCTGAACGAGGAGTCTGTGCAATGGCAGGCGAATCTTATGCAATTCCCCCCAAAGATCGTGCTGTCGAGGGAATTCTTTGGTATATCCAGCACTATCAGCTCGGCGGCGGCGATCGCTTGCCGGCCGAGCGTGTGCTGTGCGAAGTGATTGGTGTTTCGCGTACGGCGTTGCGTGCTGCTATCACGCGGCTCATCTCGTGCGGAACGCTCGAGAGCCGTCGTGGGTCGGGTACGTATGTGTGTCCTCCCAAGCCGTTGAACATCTTCCAAGAAACGTATAACTTTTCCGATGCTGTGCGGACTGCCGGCCTGCACCCCTCTTCTCGTCTGGTTTCCACCGGGGCCATCGAGGCGGATGAGGCACTTGCCGACAAGTTTGGGGTTGCTGTAGGTGCTCCCTTGCTCCGCATGCAGCGTGTTCGACTTATTGAGGGCGAGCCGGCGTCAATCGAGACGGCTCACGTTAACCTGTCCCTGTGCCCCTCGCTTCCCGATCACGATTTTGAGTGTGAGAGCCTTTACGATGTCTTGCTCAAAGAAGGCGGCGTGCGCGTTGAGCATGGACGTGAGCATATCTCCATCTCGCGTTTGAACGCCGAAGAGGCCGAGCTGCTCCAGCAAGAAGAGGGAACGCCGGTGTTCTATGAGAGCACGATAGAATTTGATAAGGACATGCGTTTTGTGGAGTATTGCAAATCGGTGATTTTGCCCACAAAGTTCCGCTTTGCCGATAACGGCGAAAAGAACGGCATGAGGAGCGTGGCAGGTGAACAATGGCTGAAACAGTAGATGCCACCCCGGTTTATATGCGCATTCGACGCCGCATTGAAGAGCGTATCGAGCGCGGTATTTATCCCACGGGTTCCATGATTCCGTCCGAAAAAGACCTCGCCGAGGAATTTGGTACGACACGCTTGACCATCCGAAGCGCTGTCGACGAGCTGGTGCGGCGCGGGCAGATTCGACGCGTCCGCGGAAAGGGCGCGTTTGTGGCACAGAAAGTGCCCGTTGCCTACGAGCGAACAGGGGGCTTTCGCGAGTCGGTCCGTGCTTCGGGCGGCGAGCCGTCCGTCCGCATCCTCGCGCGTTCCAAGCGTTATGCGGGCCCATATTATGCCAACCTGTTTGGTATTGCCGAGGACGATTTGCTGTATTCGATTCGGCGTTTGAACTGCGTCAACGGCGATCCCGTATCGATTGAGATGGCGTTCATCCCATGCCTGCTGTTTCCCACAATCGAAGATATTGACGTGTCGGTCTTCAGTTTGTACGAGACCTATGAGATGCTGGGCCGAAAGCCGGTCACGGCGCAGGAAAAGCTTGATATCGAAGCGCTGGGCGCGCGAGATGCCGGCCTGCTTGGACTGGAGCAGGGCGATCTTGCATTGACGCTGGAGTGCGTGAGCTTCGATGCGAGCGGCCAGGCGATTGAGTACGTCAAGTCCTTTAACCGTGGCGACGCAGGCGGCTATACCTATACGTACTAGCTGGTGTTTTGTGAATAACGGCTGGGAAACTAACCAGTTTTGATCGTTGAGTCAGCTGTATACACAACCTTACATGGCTCAAAATCGACCGTTCGCCGAAGGGGATAAATTACACGACAAAGAGGTATCAAAAAGCCGTAACCTGTAACCGTGATTGTTATCAAATACCAATGATTTGTTACGAGGTGAGACGATGAAGATGCTCGATTACGTTCAGCTCGCCCATGTGCGTATGGGAGAGAACCTCGAACGTTCGTCTGAGCTGGTAGCGCAGCTCGTTGATATTTTCCAGTCCGGTTCTTTTAACGCACTGCGCATCGTTGCTTCGGGTTCGTCGCGCCATGCCGCCGATTGCGCCAGCGATTACCTGCAAGATGCGCTGCAGATGCAGGTGTCCGTTGTGACGCCCGAGGCCTTCGTCGATTTTGAGCACACCTATCCGCAGCATGCGCTCAACATCGCCGCCTCGCAGAGCGGCTATTCGACCAATACGATTGCGGCGCTCGATTACATGCGCGCGCACGATATGGCTGCAGTTGCGCTCACGGCAAACGTTGAGGCACCCATCAAGGAGCACGCTGACGTCGTTCTTGACTACGGTGTGGGCGTCGAGTCGGTGGACTTTGTGACTCTGGGCGTTGAGGTTCTCGTTGAGTACCTGGTGCTCTTTGGTATTTACGGCGGCCAGGCGCGCGGAACGATTGACGCCAAGGGCGTTGCCCAGCGTATTGACGACCTGCGCGAGGCTATCCAGGCTAATGCCGTGATGTGCAAGACCGCCGAGGCATATGTCCAAGACCACATGCTTGAGCTTTCTGAGCACATGCCCGCCATGGTCGTCGGCAACGGCCCCAACTACGGTGTTGCCGAGGAGGCGGCGCTCAAGCTGAGCGAGACCATCAAGATTCCTGCCATGCATCACGAGGGCGAGGAGTTCGTCCACGGTCCCGAGATGCAGATAACCCCAGGCTACCTGGTGTTTATCGTCGACGACCCGCAGGGGTCGGAGCGTCTTGCGAATATCGCCGATGCGCTATCGAACGTTACGACAAAAACGGTGCTGCTCACGGCCCATCCCAGGGGTAGGGCTCACGAGGTTACGGTGCCTCAGGTGGCTCCGCTGCTCAGCGCAATTCCCAATCTTGTGTTCTTCCAGACGATTGCGGCAATGATCGCCGAGCGTCTGAAGTCATGGGACGTGCACCCGTATCTCGATGCTGTCTCCAAGCAAATGGAGGTCAAGGCAGAGGGCTACGAAGAGTCAGTCAATGCGCTTAAGGCCAAAGCGGCCGAGTGTTACGGAATGTAAGCGGGTTTTGATGCCCGTTGGCATGGGGGATGTGGAGACAACCCCAGAAAGGAGAGACAAATGAAGGAAACCGAGAAGATCGAGATCATGCATTTCGACCAGGAGGGCTACCTCGAGGACGGCAAGGCGCTCTACGAGACCGGCAAGAAGATGACCGCGCTCGCCGACAAGGTCGCCGACGAGGGCTACGACGCCGTGTTCCTGATGGGCGTCGGCGGCACCTGGGACGAGCTCATGCAGCTCGAGTACCTCATGAACAAGTTCGGCGACCGCGACCTCGAGGTCTACCTGATCCACGCCGCCGAGTGGAACGTCTCCGGCCACAAGCGCATGACCGAGAAGTCCGTCGTGCTCACCGCCTCCGAGTCCGGCACCACCCCCGAGGTCCTCGAGGCCGTCAAGAAGATGAAGGACATGGGCGTGCGCGTCTACGCCATGACCAAGCCCGAGGGCCCCATCGGCCAGGCTGTCGGCGCCGAGAACTGCGTCGCCATGGCTTCTGACCATGGTTCGGGCGGCTGCGAGAAGGGCTACTACCTCGCCGACTGCTTCGGCCTGCGCCTGCTCAACCGCCGCGGCTGCTTCCCCAAGTTCGACCTGTTCATCGAGCAGACCAAGGACATCTGGAAGGACATGCTCGATATCCGCAAGCGCTTCGAGCCGCGCGCCGAGGAGCTCGCCAAGAAGTACGCCCTGGCCCCCTACACCATGTTCATCGGCTCGGGCGCCCTGTGGGGCGAGACGATCCTGTTCTCGATGTGCATCCTGGAGGAGATGCAGTGGAAGCGCACCCGCTACATCACCTCGGCCGACTTCTTCCACGGCACCCTCGAGCTCGTGGAGCCCGGCGTCCCCGTGTTCCTGTTCATGGGCGAGGACGAGAACCGCAAGCTCGACGAGCGCGTCCGCGCCTTCCTCAACCGCGGCGTGACCGGCGACACCGACATCAACATCATCGACACCGCCGAGTTCGCGATCCCCGGCCTTGACGACGAGTTCCGCGTCATCGTGTCCCCGTGGATTCTGACGGTGCTCGTGACCGACCGCCTGGCTCGCTACTACGAGACGGTCACCAAGCACAACCTCAAGTATCGTCGCTACTATCACCAGTTCGACTACTAAAGAAAACGGGTGCGGGAACGTGCCGGGCTATTGAGAGGAACACAGAATGAGACAGTACATCATCGCCAGCCATGCGCACTTTGCTACCGGCATCAAGGAGAGCGTCGAGCTGCTCTCGGGTGCTCGCGACAACGTCCACGATCTTTCGATGTTCGTCGATGACCGCATGGACGTGGCCGAGGAGGCCCAAAAACTGCTGGCAGGCATGTCTGCCGACGATGATGTCGTTGTCTGCACCGACCTCTTTGGCGGCAGCGTCAACAACGAGTTCACTAAGATCGTCCAGACGCGTCCCCGCACGTACCTCGTTACCAACATGAACCTTCCTCTGCTCATCCAGCTGCTGTTCTCTGACGAGTCGGCGCCGGTTGAGGAGACGATTCGCGCCATCGTCGCTGCGGACGATACGCGCGTGAAGTTTGTCAACGATCTTTTGGTCGATGACGACGAGGAAGAAGAGTTCTAATCCGCAGCACCTACTGACATGCCGTAAGACGGCGCAAGACCTTTGGGGGGTCACATTATGATTCAGCTACTCCGCGTTGACCATCGCCTACTTCATGGCCAGGTCGCAGTTTCCTGGGTTCAGGGCCTTGGCTCCAATTGCATTTTCTGCGTGGGCGATAAGGTCGCCAACGACCCGGTGTGGAAGACGACGCTCAAGATGGGCAAGCCTGCCGGCTGCAAGCTCGTCATCAAGGATATGGCGAATGCCATCGAGGCCATTAACTCGGGCGTGACCGACAAGTACAAGATGATCATCTGCGTCGCCACTATCGCTGAGGCAAAGCAGCTTGTTGAGGGCTGCCCGCAGATCAAGTCGGTCAATCTGGGCAATACCAAGCCCAAGGACGAGAAGCGTCCCGACGCTCGTCAGGTCTCTCGTCAGATCTTCCTGACCGCGGCCGAGGAAGCCGATGTGCGCGAGATGCTGGATCGTGGCGTTGAGGTCGAGATTCGACCCCTGGCCGATGACCCCAAGGTTGACTGCGCCAGCGTGCTCTAGGCGTTTAAATTCGAAGAGCCTGCGGGTTCTTCGTAGTGTCCTATATGGAAAGGGGGATGTATGCTTACCCAAGCAATCCTCATCGGACTTATCGCCGCATTTGGTAAGTTCGACTGCCAGCTCGGTACGCTCTATGCGTTCCGTCCCATCGTCCTGTGCCCGCTCGTGGGCCTGGTCCTGGGGGACCTGCAGTCTGGTCTCGCGATCGGTGCGAGCCTGGAGCTGCTGTTCATGGGCTCGATCTCCATCGGCGCCTACGTGCCGCCCGATGAGACGATCGGCGGCGTGCTTGCCTGTGCCTTCGCTATCCAGCTGGGCCAGAGCGCCGAGGCAGCCATCGCGCTCGCCATGCCCATCGCCACGCTGTGTCTCGCCATGAAGAACATCCTGAACGCCGCCCTGCCGATCCTGGTTGACCGCGCCGATGTCTTCTCTGGCCAGGGCAACCTTAAGGGCGTCTATGCGATGCACTTCCTGATCGGTTCCACCGGTTGCATCATGGCGTTCCTGCTGTGCTCGCTGTCGTTCTATCTGGGTGCTGACGCCATCCAGGGCATGCTCGACTTTATTCCCGACTTTGTCCTTGCTGGCTTCAGCGTTGCCGCCAACATCCTGCCGGCCATGGGCTTCGCCATGCTCGGCCGCCTGGTGCTCACCAAGCAGCTCGTGCCCTTCTACTTCCTGGGCTTCCTGCTGTGCTCCTACGCCAACGTGCCCGTCCTGGGCGTCGCCCTGATCGCCATCATCATCGGCATCGACAAGTTCGACCTGCTCGGCCTGGGCGGAGCCCAGCCCCAGCTCTCCGCGGAAGGGGATGAGGACGATGACTTCTAGTCCCGAGAACAAGATCACGCGCTCCGACCTCGTCAGGAGCGCCCTCAACACCGGCGCCCTGGGCATGGAGTTCTCCTGGACCTACTACAAGCAGATGAACATCGCCTTCTGCCTGATGGTCGCCAACATGCTCAAGAAGATCTACGCCGGCCGCCCCGACGACTACGCCGAGGCCCTGCACCGCCACTGCGCGTTCTTCAACATCACCGTCCAGTTCGCCCCGTTCGTCGGCGGCATCGCGATGGCCATGGAGGAGAAGGTCGCCCGCGGCGAGATCGAGCCCGAGAGCGTCAACGACGTCAAGGCCGCCCTCATGGGCCCGCTGTCGGGCATCGGCGACTCCATCTTCCTGTCGACGCTGCGCGTGGTCGCCGCCGCGGTGGGCATCAGCCTGTGCCAGGCCGGCAACCCCTTCGGCCCCATCGCCTTCCTGCTCATCTACAACGTCCCCGGCTTCGCGCTGCGCGTCTGGGGCGCCGTCAAGGGCTACGAGCTGGGCGTGGGCTTCCTGGACGAGGCCCAGAGGACCGGCCTCATGCAGAAGATCATGACCTGCGTGGGAATCGTGGGCGTCATGGTCGTGGGCGCCATGTGCAAGGACATGTTCTGGGCCAGCATCCCGGTGGACATCGGCTCGGGCGAGGACGCCCAGACCCTCCAGGACATCCTGGACGGCATCATGCCCGGCATGCTCGGCATGCTCGCCTTCTGGCTGTACTACTGGCTGCTGTCCAAGAAGATCAACCCCATGGTGCTGATCGTGGCCACCATGGCCGTGGGCATCGTCGGCGCGTTCTTCGGCGTGCTGGCGTAAGGGCCCGGCCTATTATCTGCCCCCAAGGGAAACGGCGACCCATTGCGGTCGCCGTTTTTTATTACCGAAAGCTAGCTGGAGGTGCTTCGTGATTCGATCTGACAATCCACCCGATAATGGCGCAAGCGGGGCGATGTATCTATTTGGCACGGCGCTCTTGTGGAGCTTTATCGGTATCCTCGTTCACGCCAATTCGCAGTCAGCTCTTTTGATTGGTGCCGTTACGGCAATATTTATGGCGCTCTTTATCCTGCTCGTCGGCAGGCCTGTCCTCCGCGTCAGCCGTCTTATTGTCCTTGTGGCCGTCTGCAACTTCGTGACGGGTACCACGTTTAACTTTGCCAACCAGCTCACGACGGTCGGCAACGCAATCGTTTTGCAGTACACCTCGATGATTTTCGTTATCGTGTATCAATCGCTCGCAACTCACACGTTGCCCTCACCTGCGAAGATCGCCTCCGTGGTGGTTGCTTTTACGGGTATGGGACTTTTCTTTTTAGGTGATTTGAGTGCCGAGGGCATGCTCGGCAACCTGCTTGCCATCATTTCGGGCGCCGCCTTTGGGCTGTGCTTCTTTTTGAACTCTCGCCCCGATGCGTCGCCCATGGTGTCCTCGCTCATCTCCTGCGGTATCTCGATGCTGCCGATCGTCTATTTTGTTGGTGCCCTAGACTCCGTGAGACCATTTGAGTGGGGGCTCATGCTGGTGCATGGCCTTTTTTGCAGTGGTCTTGCGAGCGTGCTGTATGCCAAGGGGATTGCGCGCACCAACGCGTTTGCGGCCAACTTGGTCTGCATGAGCGAGGTCGTGCTCGCTCCCTGCTGGTCGGCGCTCCTCTTTGGCGAGGCCTTTCACTGGAATGAGTTTTTTGGCGCGGCGATTATCGTTTTGGTGATTGTAGCCAACTTGGCATCCGATGCCTTTGGCGATGGCTTTCTGGTGGCGCTTGTCCGCCATCGAAACAAAGAGCGTGCCTGATGGGATACGTCTGCCGTTTACGGTGAAAAACACCCCGCTGAGCGAGTGGTATTAAATAGTAAGAACCTGCATACCTATAATTGGTATCAAATCATTTGTACCTGGCATGGGTGTTTGCAGCACACCAGGTACGCTTCGAGCCGTGTAATCGAACTCCCGGAATTGATATCAACAACGCGCGCGACGGGAGTGACGACGGTTCGAGATTCCTTATTGGGAGGAACTATGCTTGTTCAAGCAATCCTCGTCGGCTTAGTCGGAGCGTTTGGATGTCTCGACTACCAGCTCGGCACCCTCTATGCGTTCCGCCCCATCGTCCTGTGCCCGCTCGTGGGCCTGGTGCTGGGGGACCTGCAGACTGGCCTTGCCGTAGGTGCAAGCCTTGAGCTGCTGTTCATGGGCTCGATCTCCATCGGCGCTTACGTGCCGCCTAACGAAACCGTCGGCGGCGTGCTCGCCTGCGCGTTTGCCATCCAGCTCGGCCAGGGTACCGAGACGGCCATCGCGCTCGCCATGCCCATCGCCGTCCTTTCGCTGACGATCGGCAACATTACCAATGCTTTGTTCCCTGTGTTTGTCGATATGGCAGACAAGTTTGCCCTCAAGGGAAACCTCAAAGGCATCTATGCCGTTCATTGGGGAATTGGAATTTGGGGCTGCGTTGAGTACTTCTTGCTGTGCGGCGGCGCCTTCTATCTGGGCTCCGACGCCATCCAGGGTCTGCTCGACTTCATCCCGCCCTTCATCATCGACGGTTGCGGCGTTGCCGCCAACATCCTGCCGGCCATGGGCTTCGCCATGCTCGGCCGCCTGGTGCTCACCAAGCAGCTCGTGCCCTTCTACTTCCTGGGCTTCCTGCTGTGCTCCTACGCCAACGTGCCCGTCCTGGGCGTCGCCCTGATCGCCATCATCATCGGCATCGACAAGTTCGACCTGCTCGGCCTGGGCGGAGCCCAGCCCCAGCTCTCCGCGGAAGGGGATGAGGACGATGACTTCTAGTCCCGAGAACAAGATCACGCGCTCCGACCTCGTCAGGAGCGCCCTCAACACCGGCGCCCTGGGCATGGAGTTCTCCTGGACCTACTACAAGCAGATGAACATCGCCTTCTGCCTGATGGTCGCCAACATGCTCAAGAAGATCTACGCCGGCCGCCCCGACGACTACGCCGAGGCCCTGCACCGCCACTGCGCGTTCTTCAACATCACCGTCCAGTTCGCCCCGTTCGTCGGCGGCATCGCGATGGCCATGGAGGAGAAGGTCGCCCGCGGCGAGATCGAGCCCGAGAGCGTCAACGACGTCAAGGCCGCCCTCATGGGCCCGCTGTCGGGCATCGGCGACTCCATCTTCCTGTCGACGCTGCGCGTGGTCGCCGCCGCGGTGGGCATCAGCCTGTGCCAGGCCGGCAACCCCTTCGGCCCCATCGCCTTCCTGCTCATCTACAACGTCCCCGGCTTCGCGCTGCGCGTCTGGGGCGCCGTCAAGGGCTACGAGCTGGGCGTGGGCTTCCTGGACGAGGCCCAGAGGACCGGCCTCATGCAGAAGATCATGACCTGCGTGGGAATCGTGGGCGTCATGGTCGTGGGCGCCATGTGCAAGGACATGTTCTGGGCCAGCATCCCGGTGGACATCGGCTCGGGCGAGGACGCCCAGACCCTCCAGGACATCCTGGACGGCATCATGCCCGGCATGCTCGGCATGCTCGCCTTCTGGCTGTACTACTGGCTGCTGTCCAAGAAGATCAACCCCATGGTGCTGATCGTGGCCACCATGGCCGTGGGCATCGTCGGCGCGTTCTTCGGCGTGCTGGCGTAAGGGCCCGGCTGCATAGATTTTCGTTTCAACCTGGAAAGGGGATGGAGCGGGCCTATGCCCTCCATCCCCTTTTTGTATAGAAGGAGTTCGTATGTTCGCGAAGGATCGCGAAGCAATGCGCCTGACGCCGGCAGAGGTCAGGCTGATTCTTATTGAGTCCCTGCAGTGGTGCGCCAACAACGCGGTCTACTTTTTGGGGCTTATCGGTGCTGCCACGTATGATCTGGCCGGCACGGCCTTTTTGGTTGCCGCCATTACGCTCGTGCGCAATCTTATGACGTCGGTGGGCAATATGGTGTCGGGATCGGTCATCGACCGCTTTGGGCCGCGTCGGACGTCGTTTGTGACGTGCGTGATTACGGCGGTGCTTTCGCTTGGCGTGGGGTTGGCACCGTTGTCTGTCCCCGGGCTTGTGTTTGCCGCGGGCGTCTTGGGACTTGCGGGCGGCTTTATCAACACCTGCACGCATGCGTTTCCAGGATATCTAGAGTCGACCACCGAGGGCCGTACCCGCGTGAACGGTCTCATGGTGTTTTACAGCAATATCGCCTATACCGCTGGTCCGCTACTCGGTGGTGCCATCGTGAGCTGTTTTGCCACGCAATCGGTCTATCTGCTCATGGCGGGCATGATGGGTGTGGCGGCCGTGCTCTCCTTGGGCTGTCACGAGTGTGTTGCTCCCCCAAAAGGGGGGAAGCCGAAGGGCGGTATTCTGGGCGGCATGGCCGAGGGTGCGCGACTTACGTTTCGCGACCACGACCTGCGCCTCATCTTTATCTCGGGCTTTTTGGGTTTCTTTGCGTTCGGCGCGTTCGATTCGCTGGAGTCGTTGTTCTACCGCGATGTGCTCAACGTGGATATCGTCTGGCTGGGCTGGCTGTCCTCGGTCGTGGGCCTCACTTCCTCGGTGGGCGCGTTCATCCTGACCAAGCTTTCTGCTCGCCATGTCAACCTGCGATTGCTGCTCGGCGCGCTCATGGCCGTGGGCATTGGGTCCATGGTGTACGTGGGCACCGATGTGCTGGGGGTCGCGATTATCGGTCAGGCGATTAACGGTCTGGCCTGGGGGTTCCTGGAGCCGCTGCAGATGATCTTGATTCAGGAGCGCGCAGACATCAAATACCTGGGGCGCATTACCGGCTTTGTGCGTTTTGGCCTGATGAGCGCCGGCGTGGTGCCGCTGCTGGCGGCTCCGTTTTTGGCGGAGGCTTTGGGCGTCCAGACGGTATTGTTTGGGGCATCGACCATTATTGCGCTGGTAGGAACGCTGTTCTTTGTCACACAAGGGAGACGCCAGGGGCGTTAGCTATACATCAAATTCTAATTTAATACCACTCACCAGAGAATTTCGACCGTTCACCGAGGATTAGGGCAGATTGAAAAGTGGTATTAAAAACACGTTAGGTGTATGTCTATAATTGGTATCGAAAAGAAACGCGATGTATAGATTCGCGTGCAGGACAGAAAGGAAAAGCCATGAAGGAAACCGAGAAGATCGAGATCATGCACTTTAGCCAGGAGGGCTACGTCGAGGACGGCAAGAACGTCTACGAGGCCGGCAAGAAGATGACCGCGCTCGCCGACAAGGTCGCCGACGAGGGCTACGACGCCGTGTTCCTGATGGGCGTCGGCGGCACCTGGGACGAGCTCATGCAGCTCGAGTACCTCATGAACAAGTTCGGCGACCGCGACCTCGAGGTCTACCTGATCCACGCCGCCGAGTGGAACGTCTCCGGCCACAAGCGCATGACCGAGAAGTCCGTCGTGCTCACCGCCTCCGAGTCCGGCACCACCCCCGAGGTCCTCGAGGCCGTCAAGAAGATGAAGGACATGGGCGTGCGCGTCTACGCCATGACCAAGCCCGAGGGCCCCATCGGCCAGGCTGTCGGCGCCGAGAACTGCGTCGCCATGGCTTCTGACCATGGTTCGGGCGGCTGCGAGAAGGGCTACTACCTCGCCGACTGCTTCGGCCTGCGCCTGCTCAACCGCCGCGGCTGCTTCCCCAAGTTCGACCTGTTCATCGAGCAGACCAAGGACATCTGGAAGGACATGCTCGATATCCGCAAGCGCTTCGAGCCGCGCGCCGAGGAGCTCGCCAAGAAGTACGCCCTGGCCCCCTACACCATGTTCATCGGCTCGGGCGCCCTGTGGGGCGAGACGATCCTGTTCTCGATGTGCATCCTGGAGGAGATGCAGTGGAAGCGCACCCGCTACATCACCTCGGCCGACTTCTTCCACGGCACCCTCGAGCTCGTGGAGCCCGGCGTCCCCGTGTTCCTGTTCATGGGCGAGGACGAGAACCGCAAGCTCGACGAGCGCGTCCGCGCCTTCCTCAACCGCGGCGTGACCGGCGACACCGACATCAACATCATCGACACCGCCGAGTTCGCGATCCCCGGCCTTGACGACGAGTTCCGCGTCATCGTGTCTCCGTGGATCCTCTCCTCGCTGATCACCGATCGCCTTGCCGCTTACTACGAGACGGTCACCAAGCACAACCTCAACTACCGTCGTTACTATCACCAGTTCGACTACTAATAGTTGACCACTCATTTAAGAAGCACCCTGCCCGGGCGCATGCGTCCGGGCATTTTTATGCCGAAATTCGCAAGAAAGGGGAATCGAATGAGGCAGTTTATCGTGGCATCCCATGCTCATTTTGCGTCTGGAATCGTCGAGAGCATTGGGCTACTCTCGGGCGAGCGCGAGAACGTCCATGCGCTGTCTATGTATGTCGACGGAAACGAGGACCTGGTCAAGGAGGCCGCAGCGATTCTGGACGGCTTTGCCGCGGACGATGAGGTCGTCGTTTGCACCGACCTCTTTGGCGGCAGCGTCAACAACGAGTTCACCAAGATCGTCCAGACGCGCCCCAACACGCACCTGGTGACCAATATGAACCTGCCGCTCCTTATTCAGCTGCTGTTCGTGCCCGACTCCACCCCGATCGATGAGGCCATTCGCCAGATCGTCGAGGCGGACGACACCAAGGTCAAGTACGTCAACGACCTGCTGGGGCAGGCCGAACTCGATGAGTTTTAATCGCTAGGGAGCACATCATGATTCAGATGATTCGTGTAGATTATCGACTGCTGCACGGCCAGGTTGCCGTTAGCTGGACCTCGGCTCTGGGTGCCGACTGCATCCTGTTAGTGAGCGACACGGTCCTCAACGACAAGCTTCGTCTGCAGGCCCTGTCCCTTGCAAAGCCGGAGGGCTGCAAGGTCGTCGTCAAAAACACCGAGGACGCCGTCAAGGCGCTTCAGAGCGGTGTGACCGACAAGTACAAGCTCTTCGTGGTTTGCGAGACGATCCAGCAGGCCGGTGCCGTCGCCAAGGCGATGGGCTTCAAGAAGATCAACCTCGGCAATGTGGCCTTTAGCGAGGATGCCCGCCAGGTCTCGACGAGCGTATTCCTCACGCCCGAGAACGAGGCTTACGTGAAGGAGCTGCTCGGCGAGGGCTATGAGCTGTTCATTCAGATGATTCCGGCAGATGCGAAGACTGACGCCGCAAAGGTCATCGGTTAGGGGCTGTCATGGTTATCAAGACGATCCTGATTTTCCTGATCGCCCTTTTGGGCTATTCCGAGTGGCTGACCGGTACGAGTTACCTTCAGCGCCCCATTGTGCTCGGACCGTTGGTCGGCCTTGTCATGGGCGACATGGTGACCGGCACCATTATGGGCGCCACGATGGAGCTTGCCATGGTCGGCGCCATCTCGGTCGGTGCGTATAACCCGCCCGATACGATTTCCGGAACCATTCTGGGCGTGTCGCTTGCCATGCAGGCCGGCGCGGACGCTTCGGCGGCCCTGACCCTGGGCATTCCCATCGCAACGATCGTCCTGGCGCTCGATACGGCCCTGGGCCAGCCGGTCATGCTGCTGCTGGTGCACCGTATCGACAAAAACGTCGAGGACGGAGACACCAAGGCCATCACGCGCAACATGCTCATCGCCGGTTACGCGCAGAGCTGGTGCGGCCTGCTGATCATTCCCCTGGCATTCTTCTTTGGCGCCGATGCCGTCGCCAGCCTGCTCAACATCATCCCCGATTTCGTTCAGACCGGCATGGATGTCGCCGCCGCCTTCTTGCCCGCACTCGGCTTTGCGATGCTGGCGCAGATGATTATGAACAAAACGGTGGCTCCGTTCTTCTTCGCTGGCTTCTTCCTCGTCGCCTACTTTGGCATTAGCACGACGGGCGTGGCGATCTTTGCCGCGATCATCGTCGTCGCGATGACGGTTTTGGGCGAGAAGAAAAAGGCGGAGCAGCCCGCAGTGGCAACCGAGGATCCTGCGATTGGGAGTGGGTTCGATGAGTTTTAAGTTTGAGTCTTCCTACGACGGGTTGATTACCCGCGCAGATCTTAAGAAGCTGTTCTGGCGCTCGATTCCCTATGAGCACTCCTGGAACTACGAGCGTATGGGCCATATCGGCTTTATGTGGGCCCTTATGCCGATTCTTCGCAAGCTGTATCCGCAGGATGCAGACTTTAAGGCCGCACTCAAGCGCCATATGGAGCTCTATAACGTCACGCCGTACATTTCGACGCTCCCCATGTCTATTGCTGCCGCAATGGAAGAAGTCAACGCCACTGAAGATAACTTTGACACGAGCGCGATCTCTAATGTCAAGCTTGCTTTGATGGGACCGCTGTCCGGCGTGGGCGATGCCTTCTACTGGGGCACGCTGCGAGTTTTGGCAACGGGTGTCGGCACGTCGCTGGCGCTGCAGGGCTCTATTCTTGGCCCGATTTTGTTCCTGCTCGTGTTCAACGTCCCTCACTACATCATTCGTTACCTGCTGACGTTTGTGGGATATCGCTTTGGCTCGGACATGATCAGCAAGGTCCAGGAATCGGGCATTATGGACACGATCGTCAAGATGGCCTCTATCATGGGCGCCATGGTGATCGGTGCTATGACCATGGAGATGGTCACCGTGGACATTCCGCTCATGGTCGGCGCGGGCGATGGCGCTCAGACGCTGGCCGAGCTGCTCAACGGAATCTTCCCGGGCTTTGTCACGATGGGGCTGTTTGGAATCGTCTATCTCATGCTCAAGAAGAAGATGAATCCGCTGCTCATTATGCTCGTGATCCTACTCGTGAGCATCGCCGGCGCGTTCTTTGGAGTGCTTGGTGTTCAGTAGGGCATCCGTCATAATTAAAACAATGTAAGAGGGGGCGTCGCGCACATTGTGCTGCGGCGCCCTTTTGCCGAAAGGTGGACAAGATGGAGTATCCGCAGCTTGCCGTCATGAATATCAGCCATCGTTATTTTGACCTTGAGGAATTCTTTTCCTCGGCTGCGGCCTCGGGCTACACGTGTTGCGAGCTTTGGACCGGGGCGATGCATCTGTATGTCGATTGCCATGGATACGATTCGATCGAGCAGGTGCGGGAGCTGTCACAGCGGTATGGAGTTCGGATTGTGGGGCTTTGTCCCGAACAGAACAACCCCAAGCCGTGGAATATCGCGGCGCGCGGGAATGAAGCGCGTACCCGCACGCTCGCGTACTTTAAGAACGTTGTGGATATCGCGGCGGAACTTGGAGCCGAGCAGGTCATGGTCTCGAGTGGCTGGGCATTTTTAAACGAGCCGATCGAGGACGCGTGGGGTCGCAGTGCCTCGATGCTGCGTGCGATTGCCGAGCATGCGGGAGAACGCGGCGTGCGACTGGTGCTCGAGGCCCTACAACCGGTTGAGTCGATAATCGTGAACTCGGCGGCCGACACGAAGCGCATGATTGAGGCAGTTGACCATCCGGCACTTAAGGCGTGTCTGGATATGGGCGCCATGGCGGTGGCGGGGGATACCATCGACGATTATTTCGATCTGCTTGGCGATGATGTCGCCCACGTGCATTTTGTCGATGTTGCGGCAGATGGCACGACGCATCTTGCCTGGGGTGACGGCGACCGCGATATGCGCGCCGACCTGGATAGGCTGGTGGCGCGCGGCTATCGCGGAGTTGTTTCGGCCGAGACCTATGACGGGCGCTATTTTGCCGACCCCGCAGCTGCCGATGCGCAGGTAATGGCAGAGTATCGTCGTGCGATTGGCGCCTAGGTGGGGTCGGGTTGCGGCAACCTACCCTATGTTTCCAGATGAATACGGTGTGAGCGGCTGCGACGGATTTTCCCCGCAAGCACTCTAGTATGCTAAAGTACCCAGAAGACCGGCGGAGCTATGCCGGTCTTCTGCTCTATATGAAACACAGCATGAGGAGGCTCACCAGATGACGGCCACACCGTGGGGATTCCGGGACATATTGCCCGAGGAGGCTCAGGCGCGCGAGGAGATTGCGCTGACGGTGAAGGGCTGCTTCAGGGAGCATCATTACCTTCCGGTCGAGACGCCGCTGCTCGAGGACAAGGGTTCGCTCGAGGAAGGCGGCCGCATTGCGGACACGCCGTTTAAGCTCTTTGATGACGACGGTCGCCTGCTGGTGGTCCGTCCCGACAACACATTGCCGATCGTGCGCTTGGTCTCGACCCGCATGCGCGCGGCCGACCTGCCGCTGCGCCTTCGCTACGAGGCACCGGTGGTTCGTGAGTGCCAGCGCAATGCCGGCGGCTCGCGCCAGTTTACACAGCTGGGTTTTGAGCTTATCGGTGCGGGCGACACCGCGGGCGATGTCGAGATTGTCTCGCTCGTGGCCGAGGCGGTGCGCAAGCTGGCGCTGCCCGATGCGCGCATTATCGCAGGTAGCGTGCGTCCGTTTAAGGAGCTGCTCGCGGCGTGCGAGGATCGCGAGCTGGCTGCCGAGGCCCTGCGTTGTGTGCACGCCAACGACTTTGTGGGCCTCGATGCCCGCGTGGCGGAAAGCGCCGAGTCCGATGCCGTCAAGGCCGCCATTAGCGAGCTGCCGCGCCTGCACGGCGGCCCCGAAGTGCTCGACCGCGTCGATGTGCTTCTGGCGGCGGCGGGCATCGTCGCGCCGCTCACGAGTGAGCTGCGTGCTCTGGTCGAGGGCCTGGCTCCCGGGGACGCCCAGGTGCTGTCGTTCGACTTCTCTATCATGAACTCTTTCGATTACTACACGGGTCTGGTCTTTAAGGCTTATGCCGGCGGCCTGCCTGACCCGGTCGGTTCGGGCGGCCGTTACGACTCCATCTTTACCGGCGCATTTGGCGACGGCATCGAGGTGCCGGCGGCGGGCTTTGCCTTTTCCCTCGAGCGTCTGGAGGTCGCGCGCACCTCGGCCGAGGACGCCGCTTCCGACGGTGATCACGCCGTGGGCCGTGGCGCCGAGGGTCCGCTGCGTATCGCCGTGCCCAAGGGCTCGCTCAAGGCCGACACCCTCGACGTGCTCGAGGCCGCGGGCTTGGATGTCTCGGAGCTGCGCGATCCCGGCCGTCACCTGATCGTGCGCGGCCGCGACACGCGCGCCGGCGAGGGCGCGGTCGGAGATATCGAGTTTGTCATCGTGCGACCCAGCGACGCGCCCGCCTTTGTGGGCTGCGGCGGTGCCGACTGCGGCATCTGCGGTTGGGACTCGCTTATCGAGGCCGACCTCAACCTGCTACAGCTGGTCGATCTGGGCTACGGCCTGTGCACGTTTATCGAGGCGGAGCCCGCATGGCGCGCCGGCCAGGCCGAGCGCAACTATGCCCGCCGCGGGTCGCTTCGCGTGGCCACCAAGTACCCGCGCATCGCGAGCGCTTGGTATGCCGAGCGCGGCGTGAATGCCGATGTCGTCTCGCTGCACGGCAATATCGAGCTGGGGCCCATCGTCGGCATGACCGATCGCATCGTGGACATTACCGCCACGGGTGCCACCCTGCGTGACAACGACTTGGTTGTCACCGGTCGCATCATGGACTGCACGGCCCGCTTCTTTGTCAATCCGGGCGCCGCACGCCTGGACCCGCGCGTGCGCAACTTGGCCGATCGCTTGGCAGCTGCTGTGAAGGACAAGCATTTTGAGCCCGTCGCGGGCTCGGCACAATAGCGCGAGCACGCACGGGCGCCCCCCATATCCGGGCTGCGGACCGATTGGTGTCGCTGCCCGGCATCTCGTTTTTCAAACGCAACCTCGACCGATAGGGGATACCGATATGAAGACCATCAAGCTTGCTCCCGGCGAGCGCCTCGTTACCAACCAGCTCAACCGCAAGGGCGTGCTGCCGCAAAACATCGTCGACGCCGCTCGCGATATCGTGGCCAACGTGCGTGCCAACGGCGATGCCGCGGTGCGCGATTACTGCCAGCGTTTTGACGGTGTTGAGCTGCAGAGCTTCCGTCTCCCGCAGGAGCAGATCGATGCCGCGCTCGAAGGCCTCGATCCGGCCTTTGTCGCCGCGCTCGAGAAGGCCGCGCGCCAGATTCGTGAGTTCCACCAGCGCGAGGTCGAGCAGAGCTGGTTTACCACGCGCCCGGACGGCACGATGCTCGGCGTTAAAGTGACCCCGCTCGCGGCGGCCGGCATCTACGTGCCGGGCGGTCGCGCACAGTATCCCTCCACGGTGCTTATGAATGCCATTCCCGCCAAGGTCGCCGGCGTTAAGCGCGTGGTCATGGTGACCCCGCCGCAAAAAGACGGCCTGATCAGCCCCTACACGCTCGCCGCGGCAAAGCTCGGCGGCGTGGACGAAATTTATATGGTGGGCGGCGCCCAGGCCGTGGCCGCGCTGGCATACGGTACCGAGACCATTCCGCGCGTCGACAAAATCACCGGCCCGGGTAACGCCTTTGTTGCGGCGGCCAAGCAGATTGTCTCGGGCGATGTGGGAATCGACATGGTCGCCGGCCCGTCCGAGGTCTGCGTGCTGGCCGATGCTACGGCCAAGCCCATGGTGGTCGCGGCAGACCTGATGGCTCAGGCCGAGCACGATCCGCTGGCAGCCTGCTATTTGGTGACCTGCGACGAGCAGTTTGCGCGCGAGGTCGAGGCGGGTATCGATATTCTGGTGGCGCAGTCCCCGCGTGCCGAGATCACGCGTGCCTCGCTCGATAACGAGGGCACCATCGTGGTGGCCGCCGATATGGCTGCCGCTGTCGAGGCGGTGAACACCGTGGCGCCCGAGCACCTTGAGCTGCACTGTAAGGATGCGATGGGCCTGCTCGGCGGCATTCGCAACGCCGGCGCCATCTTTGTGGGCGCGTGGAGCTCCGAGCCGCTCGGCGATTACGTTGCCGGCCCCAACCACACGCTGCCGACCGGCGGCACGGCCATGTTCTCCAACCCGCTTTCGGTCGAAGAGTTCGTTAAGCGCTCGAGCGTCATTTGCTATACGCCCGAGGGTCTGCTCTCCGACGCTCCCGCGACGCAGCGCCTGGCCGAGGCCGAGGGCCTGTGGGCGCACGCGCTTTCGGCCGCACTGCGCCGCCGCGTGCTGGAGCAGGGCGAGGGTGCCGTGAGTGCCGAGTCGCTGGCCGCGGCCGACCTGACCAAGGTCGCCTGGCCGGGTGATACGACCGCGACGGTCGCCGAGGGCGTGGACCTGGCGGCAGCTGCGGGCGGTGCCACTGGCGCGGTCGTCGAGGGGGCCTAATATGGCCGAGCTGACGCCCCGCATGAAGGAACTCGTCCAGCCTTACCTGGCCGGTATTGAGCCCTACGATCCTAACTTTACGCCCACGCGCATCAACCTTTCGGCCAACGAGAACACCTATCCCGTGCCGGCCGGCGTGCGCGAGGCGGTCGACGCGGCCCTGGTTGCCACGCCGCTCAACCGCTATCCCGATCCCATGTCCAACGACCTGCGCGACGAGCTTGCCACTTGGCATGGCGTGACGCGCGAGAACATCTGCGTGGGCAACGGCGGAGACGAGCTGCTCTATAACTACCTGCTGGCGTTTGGCGGCGCGGGGCGGACCCTGCTCAACTGCCCACCGTGTTTTAGCGAGTATGCGTTCTTTGCGTCGCTGTGCCAGACCGAGGTGCGCGACGTGTGGCGCGACCCGGCGACCTTTGAGCTCGACCAAGCGGCTGTGCTCGCAGCGGCGCCCGAGTGCAATCTGGCGATCGTGACCTCGCCCAATAACCCCACGGGCGATGTGACGCCGCTCGACTTTGTCGCGGCCCTGTGCGATGCGTGCCCCGGCATGGTAATGGTCGACGAGGCCTACGTTGAGTTTGCGGACGATTCGTTTGGCGCGGCCACCACGGTGCAAGGCCTTATCGCCGAGCATCCCAACCTGGTGATTTTGCACACGCTGTCCAAGGCGTTTGGCGCCGCCGGCACGCGTCTGGGCTATGTGATTGCGGCGCCCGAGGTCATCGACGTGTTCGCGGCGATTCGCCAGATCTATTCGGTTAACGTGCTGAGCCAGGCCGCCGCGCTTGCCTGCGTGCGTGCCCGCGACGCGTACGCGCCCGTGGTGGCACAGGTTGCATCCGAGCGCGAGCGTGAACTGTGTACCCTGCACGCAATGGCTGCCGAGGGTCTGCCCGTGGAGGCGTGGCCGAGCGCGGCGAACTTTGTGCTCGTG
This sequence comes from uncultured Collinsella sp., assembly GCA_947001705.1. Classification (GTDB taxonomy): domain Bacteria; phylum Actinomycetota; class Coriobacteriia; order Coriobacteriales; family Coriobacteriaceae; genus Collinsella. The sequence goes on along the minus strand of CAMQHT010000012.1, from coordinate 28,310 downwards.
CGCACGCCGCATGCCACGCACGTGCGCGAGCGTCTGCGCGACGAGTATTCGATTTTGGTGCGCGACTTTAGCTATGCGCCGGGGCTCGCGGACTGCCTACGCATTACCGTGGGTACCCCGCAGGAAAACGACGAGGTGCTGGCCGCGTTTGCCACGCTGGTGAAGGAGGAGATGTAGATGGACCGCTATGCTGAGGTAACCCGCAAGACGGGCGAGACCGACATTGTCGTAAAGCTCGACTTGGACGGATCTGGCGTGTGCGATATCTCGACCGGCGTGCCGTTTTTCGACCACATGCTCAACGCTTTTGGCCGCCATGGTCTGTTCGATCTGACGGTGCACGCGGTGGGCGACGTGGAGGTCGATGCGCACCACACCGTCGAGGACACGGGTATTGTGCTGGGCGAGGCGTTTTGCCAGGCGCTGGGCGACAAGGCGGGCATTACGCGCTTTGCCGACGCGGCGATCGCCATGGACGAGACGCTCGTGATGGCTGCTGTTGATATTTCGGGCCGTGGGCAGGCCTACTGCGAGCTGCCCGTGCCGACCGAGCGCGTGGGCAGCTTCGATACCGAGCTGGCCGTCGAGTTCTTCTACGCCTTTGCGCGTGACGCCAAGCTCACGCTGCACGTGCGCGAGCTGGCGGGCAGCAACTCGCATCACATTATCGAGGCTGCCTTTAAGGCCGTGGGCCGCACGATGCGCCACGCCTGCGAGCTCGATCCCCGCGTGCAGGGCATCCCCAGCACCAAGGGATCGCTGTAACCTGCCAAAAAAGGGACAGGTTTTGAATGGGGAAAAGGAGGGTCGCGTGGGCGAACCGAAGATCGTGGTAGTTGACTACCACAAGGGCAACTTGTCGAGCGTCGTGCGCGGGCTTGCGCGCGCCGGTGCCGCCGCCTGCACATCGGACGATCCGGAGCAGATCCGCCGCGTCGACGGCCTGGTCATTCCGGGCGTGGGCGCGTTCTATGACGCGATCGCCTTTATGCGCCAGAGTGGCGAGGCGGACGCGGTGCTCGATGCTGTCGCCACCGGAACTCCGCTGCTCGGCATTTGCCTGGGCCTTCAGCTATTTTTTGAGCGCGGCAACGAAGGCGTGCCTGCGGACGAGGGCGCGGTTGCCGATGGCAACACCCCCCAGCAGGCCGGTGGCCCCTGGGTCGATGGCCTGGGTATTATGTGCGGTTCGTGCACGCGCTTGGAGTCGAGTCGCCTGAAGGTGCCGCACGTGGGCTGGGACCAGGTGCACATGACGCCCACCGGTGCGGCCGATCCGCTGCTTACTGGTTTTGCCGAGGGTGCCAACATGTACTTCACCCACAGCTACGCGGTGTCCGACGATGCCGATGCCGCCGATGTGCTGGCGCGCACGCACTATACGCGGAGCTTCCCGTGCATCGTGCGCCATGGCAACGTGTGGGGCTGCCAGTTCCATCCCGAGAAATCCTCCGCGCTGGGTCAGCGCATTCTTAAAAACTTTGTGAGCATCGTCGAGGGGGCCGGCCGATGATTCTGTTTCCCGCAATCGATTTGATCGGCGGTAAGGTCGTGCGCCTGGAGCGCGGTGACCGGAGCCGCTGCAAGGTATATTCCGACGACCCCGTGGCCGTTGCCCGCTCCTTTGCCGAGCAGGGCACGAGCTGGGTGCACGTCGTCGACCTGTCCGCTGCCTTTGGCGAGGACGAGGACGCGTGCGCTGCCAACTCGGCGGCGATAAAGGCTATCTGCGGCGTCGACGGTCTGTCCGTGGACGTGGGCGGCGGCGTTCGCTCGCTCGCGCGCATCGACGAGCTTGCCGGCTATGGCGCGCGTCGCATCGCGCTGGGCACGGTGATCGTGACCGAGCCGGGATTTGCCGAGGTGGCGGCTCGCGGCTTTGGCGAGCTGCTGGTGGCAGATATCGCCGCACGCGACGGCCAGGTCAAGGTGAACGGCTGGCGCGACGGCGCGGGCGTGGCACTCGACGATGCCGTGGCGCAGCTTTCCGAGCTGGGCTTTAAGCATCTGGTGTATACCGACATCGCGCGCGATGGCATGCAGACGGGCATCGATGTGGCGGCGTATCGTCATGTGGCCGAGGTCGCGGGCTTTCCCGTCGTGGCTTCGGGTGGTATCTCGACGCTCGACGATATCCGCGCACTGGCCGCGGTGGGTGAGGATGCTATTGAGGGCGCCATTACCGGCCGTGCGCTCTACGAGGGCAACTTTACGCTGGCCCAGGCGCTAGCCGCCGCCCGAGGGGAGGAGTAGCCCATGCTTACCAAACGCGTGATTCCCTGCTTGGACGTCAAGGACGGCCGCGTGGTCAAGGGCGTCAACTTTGTGAGCCTGCGCGATGCGGGCGACCCGGTGGAGCTAGCCCGCGCCTACGACCGCGAGGGTGCGGACGAGGTTGTCTTCCTGGACATTACCGCCACGAGCGACAACCGCGCGACGACCATCGAGATGGCGGCGCATGCGGCCGAGGAGCTCGCTATTCCCTATACCGTGGGCGGCGGCTTTCGCGACCTGGCGGGCATGCGCACCATGGTTGCAGCCGGCGCCGACAAGGTGTCGCTTAACTCTGCCGCCGTGCGCGATCCGTCGTTGATTAGCCAGGCTGCCGCGGCGTTTGGCAGCCAGGCCGTGGTCGTGGCGATCGATGCCAAGCGCGTCGGTTTGCCCGGCGCATCTGGTGCCGACAAGTGGGAGGTCTTTACCGCAGGCGGCCGCAACGCCACGGGTATCGACGCGGTGGCGTGGGCCGAGGAGGCGGCCCGTCGCGGCGCCGGCGAGATCTTGCTCACCAGTATGGACCGCGACGGCACCAAGGCCGGCTTTGACCTGGCGCTCACCCGCGCCGTGGCGCGCGCGGTGCCGATTCCCGTCATCGCGAGCGGCGGCGTGGGCACGCTCGAGCATTTTGCTGAGGGTGTGATCGAGGGCGAAGCCGACGCCGTACTGGCGGCAAGCGTCTTTCACTTTGGGACGTTCAGCATTCGCCAGGTGAAGGAGTATATGGCGTCGCAGGGCATTCCTGTGAGGTTGGACTTCTAATGCTGCGGGCTTCGCTGCGGCTTGTCCAGGCACCGCATCTTGCCGTTCAAACCGTCGCTCGCGTACCAAAGTACGCGTCGCTCCTCTTTCGCGGCAACCTGCGGCACCTGGGCAAGCCTCGCCGACCTGCGATGTTCACGGTAATTACTTGGGAGGAATGATGACTGAGGTGGTAAATGCTACCGAGCTGAAATACGACGCCCGTGGGTTGATTCCTTGTGTGGTTCAGCAATATGACACCGGCGAGGTGCTTATGGTTGCTTGGATGAACGAGGAGTCGGTGGGGTTGACGCTCAAGACCGGCACCACGTGGTTTTGGAGCCGCAGTCGCCAGGAGCTCTGGAACAAGGGCGCGACGAGCGGCAATATGCAAGCGGTCAAGGAGCTCTGGGCCGACTGCGATAGCGATACGCTGCTGGTCAAGGTTGACTCGCCGGGCCCGGCTTGCCACACCGGCAACCGTACCTGCTTCTTTAAGAAACTCGCGTAGGGCGGGCGCTCGATTAGACGCTCGGCCACCAGAAAGGATTGAACTATGGGTGTGCGCACCGCAAACATTCAGGATGGAAATATCGGTGAGACGCTGACAGGTCTGGCCGAGGTGATTCACGGTCGTCGTGATGCATCGCCGCAGGAGAGCTATACCGCGCGTCTGCTGACCGACGTCGAGGATGAGCTGCTCAAGAAGCTTGCCGAGGAGTCGAGCGAGGTGATCATGGCCTGCAAGGATAACGATCACGATCACATCCGCTACGAGGCCGGCGACCTGGTCTACCACCTGCTCGTAACCCTTGAGCGCTACGGTATCACCCTCGACGAGCTTGCCGGCGAACTCAACGCCCGCCGCCACTAGTCATTGGGGACGTTCTTAAACGACTAGTTAGGCGAGGGGTGTGGACTCCCATTCTCCGGTGAGGTGGGGGATGTCGAAGGTTCGATAACCGCAGTCGTAGGCGTGGGCCTGGGCCTCGCGGATGATCCAGCAGATATCACAGGCGCGGTGCGCGTCCGAGCCAAAGGTGATCGGCACTTCGGCATGGGCAAAGCGGCGCAAAAGGCCGGTCGCGGGGTAGTAGTCGTCGAGCCCCTTGCGCGGTGCGGCCGTCGAGACCTCAACGCGGCGGCCCGTGTCGTGTGCACACTCTGCCATCTGCTTCCAGAGCGGTGCGGGGTCAAAATCGGGTGCAAAGCCTTCCTTCGAAAAGCGCATGACCAGGTCGGGATGAGCCATCACATCAAAGTTAAGCGGGCTCTCGCAGGCGCGGCACCAGTCATCGACATAGCGCTCCCACACGCCGCGTACCCCCAGGTTTTCCCAAACGTGCAAGTTGGTGTCATCGTCGATCCAGCCGCAGCGCGAATCGGGCGTATCGGGACGAGCGACGTCCTCCGTTCCCGCCGTACCCGCGGCACCGGCCATGATATCGCCTGGGTTGCCAATCCAGTGCACACTGCCCAGGCGCACGACGGCGCCCTGGGACCAGCGCTCAACCAAAGGCTCGCAGCCCTCGTACCAATCGCATTCGAAACCGTAGATAAAGGTGAGTTCTGGCGCAATCTGAGCGGCAAGATTGCGAGCGTCCTCAAAAGCCAGACGATGCGCCGGGAGGTCGCCCTCAGTAACCTGCACCTCGCAGTTAGCATCCATGCTGGCGGGCAGGGTGAGATGGTCGGTCGAGACCATGACGCGGCAGCCGGCCGCAGCAGCGGCACGGACGTTGTCCTCAAACGAGGCATGCCCGTCCGAAAACGAGGTGTGGGTATGGCAATCGACCAGCGGGCACATGGGCATAGCGGCTCCTTTGCGTCAAGCGAATCCGCTTCATTGTAATGGCGCAGCTCTCAACACGCCGGGCACGCCGGGGATCGAAATCGATTGGAAAGGTTGCGCGGCGCGTGGTGCGGCCTCGCTTGCTCTCAAAACGTGTACGTCAGCCTCCAAAACCGACAAATAATGACATGTTTGGAGGCTGACGTACACGTTTGGATGGGGGCGAGGGCGGCGACGGACGAAAGTCACGCTTGTGCCACGTCCGATGTGCTAGCGTTTGGATGAACAAAACGAGCCCGCGCGGAAAGGAGCCGGACCGTATGCCATGCGATAGCACATCCCCGCTGTCCCGCGAGACCGATGCGCCCGAAACCATCGTCAAGCTGGAATGCGACATCGACGACGCGTCGCCTGAGGTACTCGCCTACGCCGCCGACCGCCTGCGCGAGGCGGGTGCGCGCGAGGTGCACTGGCTGCCCCTCTATTGTAAGAAAGGCCGCCCCGGCTGGCAGCTGCAGGTAATCTGCACCTACGAGGATATCGAGCGCCTGCAGACGATCATCTTCTTGGAAACCACGACCAACGGCATTCGTCGCCAGGTTATGGAGCGCGTTTGCCTACCACGCCGCTTTGAGCGCGTAACGACGCCATGGGGCGAGGTGTTCGTCAAGGTGGCCACCCTGCCCGACGGCAGCGAGCGTGCAGCGCCCGAGTACGAGGACTGCGCCCGCCTTGCCCGCGAGCACGGCGTGCCGCTCCAGCGCGTGATGCAGGCGGCCCAGAGCGCGGCACTGCGATTTGAATAGCGCGGCCGGCGACATCCCGTGCCCAGCCGCATTAACCCCATCCCGAAAGGATCCCCCATGAAATACCTCATCGCCTCCGACATCCACGGCTCTGCATATTGGGCCGAGCGCCTGGTCGCCGCCATCGAGTCCGAGCAGCCCGACCGCATCGTCCTGCTGGGCGACCTGCTCTACCACGGTCCGCGCAACGACCTGCCGCGCGATTACGCCCCCAAGCGCGTAATCCCGCTGCTCAACGCCCTGGCCGACCGCATCATCGCGGTACGCGGCAACTGCGATGCCGAGGTCGACCAGATGGTGCTCGACTTCCCCGTCATGGCCGACTACGCCACGCTGTTCGACGAGACCGGCCGCGAGCTGTTCCTGACGCACGGCCACGTCTTTGGCGCCGGCATGCACAACAGCGTCGACCACGCGCCCGCGTTGCCCGAGGGCTCCGCGCTCGTCTACGGTCACACGCACATCAAGGTTAACGAGGCAAGCGAGGCGCACCCGGGCCTGTGGCTCTTCAACCCCGGCAGCGTGAGCATCCCCAAGGACGGCACGCACAGCTACGGCATCTACGAGGGCGGTGCGTTCCGCCACGTGATCCTGGAGGAGGAATAACCATGGCGCAGCACATGGCTCAGCAAAATGCCGAGGGCTCGCGCGATCTGTCCACGCTGGTCGACGCGTCGGCCGAGCTGCAGCATCTGGTGCAGACCATCTGGCGTCTGCGTCAGCCCGATGGCTGCCCGTGGGACCGCGAACAGACGCACCGCAGCATTGGCAAGAACATGATCGAGGAAGCCTACGAGGCGCTCGATTGCATCGAGGCGGACGACGCGGCGCATCTGCGCGAGGAGCTGGGCGATGTGCTCATGCAGGTGGTGCTGCATGCGCAAATTGCGGCGGATGCCGGCGAGTTTACGCTGGCCGACGTGGCGCGCGATATCGACGCCAAGCTCATTCGCCGTCATCCGCACGTGTTTGGCGATGTGGATGCCGACAGCTCCGACGAGGTACTCAAGATTTGGGACGAGGTCAAGCTTGCCGAGAGGGCTGCCAAGGACAAGGCCGTGGCGGCGGGCGAGGCTGCGCCCGAGGGCCTGCTCGACGGCGTGCCCACGCATCTGCCGGCGCTGATGCAGGCTCAGAAGGTGTCGCGCAAGGCGGCTGCCGTGGGCTTTGAGTGGGAGACGGTCCAGGACGTGTGGGACGAGGTCGCCGAGGAACGTGCCGAGTTTGAGGCCGAGGCCCCCGGAACGCCCGAGCGCGAAATGGAGTTTGGCGATCTGCTCTTTGCCCTGGTCAACGTCGCGCGCAAAGAGGGGATCGACGCCGAGAGCGCCCTGCGCGCCAGCACGGCAAAGTTCCGCCGCCGCTGGGCCGCGATGGAGCAGATGGCGGCCGATGCTCACGTGGATCTTGCCGAGCTTTCGACCCACGGCCTCAACGACCTGTGGGATGCCGCAAAGGCGGAGGAGTAAGACTGCTGGAACGACGGGCTGACACGCCTCATCGTTCCCGCTAAATTTTTCGAAAATCAAGTGTATCCCTCGGCTAACTTAGGGCATAATGCAAAAAGTGCGACATGGCTAACTTACGGAGACGCACCGATGGTGCACGGTCAGCCGGTCGCTTGCATCCACTACGTTTCCAAGTGAGAGGGAGACAACATGAGCGATATTTTGGACGTCTACGGTCGCGAGGTGCTCGACAGTCGCGGCAATCCCACCGTCGAGGTCGAGGTCGTGCTCGAGGACGGCAGCTTTGGCCGCGCAATGGTGCCTTCGGGTGCTTCGACCGGCGCCTTTGAGGCCTGCGAGCTGCGCGATGGCGACAAGGGCCGCTACCTGGGCAAGGGCGTTTCGCAGGCCGTCGAGCATGTCAACAACGAGTGCGCTAACGCCGTCGTGGGCCTCGACGCCTTCGACCAGCGCGCCGTCGATGCCGCGCTGATTGCCGCGGACGGTACCCCCAACAAGACCAAGCTCGGTGCCAACGCCATCCTGGGCGTGTCGCTGGCCGTCGCCCGCGCCGCTGCCGAGTCGGCGGGCCTGTCACTGTACCAGTACCTGGGCGGCGTCAACGCCCATCTGCTGCCCACGCCCATGATGAACATCCTCAACGGCGGCGTGCATGCCGACAATAACGTTGACTTCCAGGAGTTTATGATCATGCCGGTGGGCGCCCCGAGCTTTGCCGAGGGCCTGCGTTGGTGCGCTGAGGTCTACCACACCCTCAAGGGCGTGCTGCACGAGGCCGGCCTGGGCGGCGGCGTGGGCGACGAGGGCGGCTTTGCGCCCAACCTCAAGACCAATGCCGAGCCGTTCGAGTACATCACCAAGGCCGTGGAGAAGGCCGGCTTTAAGCCCGGCGTCGACTTCATGTACGCCATGGACCCGGCCTCGACCGAGTTCTACAACGCCGAGACCGGCATGTACGAGCTCAAGGGCGAGGGTGTGGAGTACACGAGTGCCCAGATGGTTGATTACTGGGAGAAGCTCGTCGACACCTACCCCATCATCTCCATCGAGGATGGCATGGCCGAGGAGGACTGGGACGGCTGGGTCGAGCTTACCCGTCGCATTGGCAACAAGGTGCAGCTGGTGGGCGACGACCTGTTCGTCACCAACACCGAGCGCCTCAAGAAGGGCATCGAGCTGGGTGCCGCCAACGCGATCCTGGTCAAGGTCAACCAGATCGGTACGCTCACCGAGTCGCTCGAGGCCATCGAGACCGCCAAGGAGGCCGGTTACGCCTGCATCGTGAGCCGCCGCTCCGGCGAGACCGAGGATTCCACGATTGCCGACCTGGTCGTGGGCGTCAATGCCGGCCAGATCAAGTCGGGCGCCCCGTGCCGCAGCGACCGTATCGCCAAGTACAACCAGCTCATCCGCATCGAGGACGAGCTCGAGGGCAGCGCGCGCTACGCCGGCAAGGCCGCGTTCTATAACATTCGCTAGATAGACGAGCCTGGTGGGGAGGGGATGGACTCGGCTTCGCCCCGCTCCAGCTAGACGCTACAGAGTTCTGTCGGGCGCTGGGCCATATGGCTCAGCGCCTTTTTTATGTCGAGCAAAGGCTGGCGAAGGCGGTGCGGGCGCTCGTGCTATAACTAAAGGACTTAGCGCAAACAAACCTCAACCGCACAAGGCGCACATGGATCAGATTTACGACAACAGGTACTATTCCGCCGCATCGCGCGAGCCGTCGCCTCGCCGCGCACGTACGGTGCAGCTCGGCGGTTCCGACTACGCCGGCGCCGACCGCTCCACGCAGCGCCCGACAAGTACCTCGCGCCCCAATGCTCAAGTGAATACTTCGACAGATGGACCAGTACGTCCGACACGTTCGCCGCATTCGTCGCGTCCCTCGGCCCAGACGCACGACAAATCGAGCAGACCTTCGAGCCGTCTTTCGGGCTCGGACTTTATGCGCTACGCCAACGACAATGCGGTGGTCAAGGCGATCTATGACTTTACGCATGGCTCTCTGCGTCCGCTGTTTATCGGCATCGTTGTGGCGCTGGCGCTCGTGAGCCTGTATTTCCCCGTGCGCGACCTGTACGTGGCAAAACGCTCGAGCGACATCTTGGCCAAGCAGGTCGAGATTCGCCAGCAATACAACGACGAGATGAAAAAAGACACTGACAAGTGGTTTTCGGAAGAGGGCATTAAGGATTCGGCACGGGACCTGGGCATGGTGATGCCCGGCGAGAAGAGGATTGAAGTGCAAGGTCTGGACGAGGATTCGGATTCGTCGTCGAGCAAAAAGTCCTCAAACGCCAAGAATGCCAGCGACGTGGCCAAGGAGATCGAAGAGGTCGGCAAGGACGCACCGTGGTACATCCAGGCGCTCGACATGCTGTTTGGGTTTAACGGCGTCGAGGGTCAGACGGTCGTGTCCAACGGCAAATAGCGCCCGGAGGGGAGCCCGCAATGACAAATTGCAAACGCTATAAGGTGGCCGCGATCGACCTGGGAACGGTGTCGTCGCGAGTGGTGTTGGCCCAGGTCGAGGGCGGAGCGATTGTGGAATCGTCCAAGCATACCGAGATTACCGACCTGGGCGAGGGCGTGGACGCGACGGGCCGCTTTTGCGAGGCGGCCGTTGAGCGCGTGCTCGCTGCGTGCCGCATGTTTGTGGTTGAGGCCCGTGCCTTTGGGGCCGCGTGCGTCTGCACCACGTGCACGAGCGCCGCGCGCGATGCGTCCAATGCCGCGCTGCTGCTGGACGGCCTGCGCGAGCTGGGGCTCGAGCCGCAGGTGATTCCGGGTGAGGTCGAGGCACGCCTGACGTTTTTTGGCGTGGCGCACGACTTTGCAGGCGAGCGCATCATCGTTGCCGATTCGGGCGGCGGGTCCACGGAGCTCGCGACGGGCGTATACGCTCCGGAGTGCAGCGTCTTTGCGCTGGAGGGAACGCGCTCGCTGGACATCGGTTGCCGTCGCGTGACGGAGCGGTTTTTCTCGGCGCTGCCACCCGCGGATGGCGAGCTTTCAGCCGCCGCTGCGTGGTCGGGCGAGCAGTTCGCCGCCTATTTTGAGGGCCTGCCCAGCGACTTTGAGCATGCAGAGCGCCTGGTCGCCGTGGGCGGCACCGTCACCACGCTCGTGGCACTGGTTCACGAGCTGGAACCGTACGATTCGAGCTTTGTGCACCTATGCGAGCTGTCGCTGGAGCAGGTCTCGGCCGCTATCGAGCGCATGTCTGTGTTGGACGCGGAAGGCATCGCCACGCTACCGGGTGTACAGCCCAAACGCGCGGGCGTGATTCTGGCCGGCGCCGTGGTGATCCGCGAGCTCATGCGTGCCGGCGGCTACAAGACGCTCACCGTAAGCGAGAACAGCCTACTCGCCGGCATGGCCGCCACCATCAACGAGACCCTCGACGGCACAACCCCCACCATCGGCTGGACCCCCAGCCTCAACGCCCTTTAACCATCCCCTCATAAGTTGCGGTGAAATACGGACTAAAATCGCCCTTTCGGGCCCCAAACAGTCCCTATTCCACCGCAACTCACCATCTGTATCGGCATCCAAAAGAAACGGGCCCGCATCCCCAGGGGACACGGGCCCGTAACCAATACATGGTAGGGGCGGTGGGACTCGAACCCACAATCCTTGCGGCGAGAGATTTTAAGTCTCCTGCGTATGCCAATTCCGCCACGCCCCCGTGAGACTAGAAGTCTAGCACAAGCCGTCCGTTACGCGTTGACGGCCATCGAGTGCTGGCCTGACTTTTCCAAGTACTCGGCAAACTTGGCTTCGTCGCCCTTGTTCTGGTACTGCAGGGCCAGCAGGTACTCCAAGCGGCAGCGCTTGACCGGGTCGTCGCCGACATCCTCGAGCATGCGCTCCAGCTCGGGAATGTCGTTGTGACGCTTGAGGATCATCGTGTCGTACATCAGCTGGCACTCGTGCGCGACCGCCTCGGCCTGACCGCCCTCAAAGCCCTTGATTTCGTGCAGCAACTCCTTGGACTTTTTGCGGTCCTCCTGGCCAACGTAGTAGTTAAAGGCCTTGATCACCAGGTCGACGCGCTGCATCTTGGGCAGGTTGAGTCCCAGCAGCAGGTCGAACATCTCGCCGGCGCGCTCGTGGTCCTCGCGCAGCAGATAGGAGTTCAGACGCAGGTAGTCGCGGTTGTAGCGCGGGTACAGCATGCTGGTGAGTTTGCCGTCGAGCAAACGATCGAACTCGGCCCACTGTTTGGCGGCCATCAACTGTTGCAGGCGTTTAAACGTAGTGCGTTTTTTGACGCTAAAGAACACCGACACGGCGATACAGATGATAACGACGGCGGTCCAGAGTGTGCGGGAATCGGGCATATTGGGATCCTTAGTCGCTCATAAAGCGAGCGGTATGACAACACGTACTAGATGTATTATACGCAGCGCGCAAGCAAACTGGCATAAAAGCTCATCGAGGCTGAGTGCCATCGCTCGCTGCGGTACACTTACCTAAAGTAAACCATGAAGGGAGACATTACCTATGAAGAAGATCGTTTTGGCTTGCGGTGCTGGCGCTGCTACTTCCACGCTTGTTGCCCAGAAGGTCGCCACCATGCTCGACGCCAATGGTTATGCCGGCAAGTATGAGATCGTGCAGTGTGCCATCTCCGAGGCCAAGGACTACTGCGACGAGGGCGCCGACCTGCTGATCGCCACCACCGTTGCCCCCGAGGGCCTCACCTGCCCGTACGTGAGCGGCGTGCCCTTCATGACGGGCATGAACCGCGTCGCTGCCGAGAAGGCCGTCCTCGACGTCATGGCTCAGTAGGCGCTGACTGTATGAGTGAGCAGAACGCCAATCCGGTCGAGCTCTTTGGCATGCGCGTTGCCCATGTGGGCATTAACGCCACCGACCCGGCAGATGCCCTGGAGATCGCGGAGCTGTTCTCGACGATGATGGGCCTGCCCGTTATCGAGACCCCGGTTTCGTACTTTAACGATTCGCTGGTCGAGATCATGAAGCAGAACGGTCGTGGCGCCAAGGGCCACATTGGCTTTGCCGTCAACGACATCGATGCGGCCGAGAAGTGGTTTGCCGAGCGCGGGCTCGAGGTCAACGAGGAGTCGCGCGTGCTGCTGCCCGACGGCGGCACCAAGCTCGTGTACTTTAAGCGCGAGTTCGCCGGCTTCGCCGTGCACCTGTGCCGCGAGTAGCGCACAGGCTGCTATAGCTAGCAAAAAGGGATAGGGCCGCATGGCCTTATCCCTTTATTTATGCCGAGGGGCTTCCTACCGCGGCAGGCGAATCGTAAAGCGACTGCCGACGCCCTCGACCGAGGTCACACCGATGACGCCGCCATGGCTATCGACAATCCACTTGGCAATGGCGAGCCCCAGGCCCGAGCCCTGCGCGCCGGCATCGCGTGCGTTGTCGGCGCGATAGAACCGTTCAAACGCGTGAGCTGCGGATTCCTGATTCATGCCGATGCCCTCGTCCTCAACACTTATGTCGATCGTGCCCATGCCCGCATCGGGCGTTATACCAAACGTGACGGTCGTTCCCGCGTCCGAGTACTTGGCGGCGTTTTGCACGATCACGCGCAGAGCCTGCTTCACGAGCGCCACGTCGACAGATGCGTCGCAGCGCGGGTCGCTGGCAAGCGCAGCGTCGTACGCCAGTCGATACGTGTGCTCGATATCGATCATCTGCGATTCCTCGCATACCTCGCCGACCAGAGCGGCCAGGTTGGTATTTGCGCGCCGCAGCACGGTGCGGCCGGCATCGCCGCGCGCCAAAAACAGCAGCTGCTCCACGAGCTCCTGCATATGCTCGCTTTCGGCCTTGAGGGACGCGATGGATTCCGCCAGCACGTCCGGGTCATCTTTGCCCCAGCGGTCGAGCATGTTTACGTAACCCTGAATCACCGCGATGGGCGTTCGTAGCTCGTGGCTTGCATCGTTGACAAAGCGCATCTGCTGCAGCTTTGCCTCTTGCATCTGGCGCAGCAGGCGGTTGAGCGCGACCTCGATGCTTGCCAGGTCGGCGTCGCCGGTGGTGACGCTCGGCGAGTCGACGCTTGCGCGTTCGATGGCCTGCTCCAGCGTTTCCATCTTGCCGCCGGAGAGCTGCATGCGGCCGAGTTCGTCCACGCGCAGGGCCAGATCGTTGAGCGGCGCCATGGTGCGGCGCACGCGGCGGGCGCCGCCGAGCATGTTGAGCACGCTGATGACCTGCCAACCCACAACGACAAGGTAGAGAGGCCATAGCGTGACGAGGTCCTGCGCGAGGGGGAAAGTCTTGGTGGTACGCGCAAGCTCGACGGTATAGGTGAGCGTTATCAGGTCCCAGCCGCGCGCGGGCGTCAGCGACATGCCGCGAACGGTGGCACTGGGGATCCATCCTGCGGTAAACGCGCCGTTGGGCAGCGTCTGGTTGTATCCATAGACGAGGATCGCCGCCGCAATAACCAACAGTAACAGATCGAGCCAGATGTGGCTCATCAAGCGGCGCCACATATAGCTCCAGTTGATGGCGCGGGCGATGGAGGTGACGCGCTTGACCTCGGCGTTACGCACGGCAGACATAGCCCACCCCGCGCACGGTCTGGATGATGCGGGCGCCGCCGGCGTCCTCGATCTTGGCGCGCAGGTGCGCAATGTGCACGTCGACGTTGTTGGTGTCGCCTACGTAGTCGTAGCCCAGCGCCTCGTGCGCGATGCGCTCGCGCGTGAGTACGGTCTCGGCATGCGCCATAAGCAGGGCGAGGACATCGAACTCGCGGGCCGTGAGCGCGATGGGCGAGCCGCCGACCGTGACTTCGCGGCGGTTGGGGTCGAGCGCAACCGAGTCAACGGTAAGCGCGGCGTGGGAGGGCGTGGCAGCGGTCTGGGCCGTGTCGGTTGCCGGGGGCATTGTGGCGATACCGGCGCCCGCGCCGCCTGCCGCGCCCGCCCCAGTACCGGCGCCTCCAATGCCCGAAGCCGCCCGCACGGCCTCCGAGCGCTTCAGCGCCACGCGGATCCGTGCGAACAGCTCCTCAATCGCAAATGGCTTGGTCAGGTAATCGTCGGCGCCGGCATCGAGCCCGGCCACCTTGTCCATCACGGCATCGCGCGCGGTGACCATAATCACCGGCACATCCTTGTGCTTGCGGACACGCCGCAGGACCTCCATACCGTTGAGCTGCGGCAACAGCACATCGAGCAGAATCAGATCGTAGTCGCGCTCCAGCGCCAGGTTCACGGCGGTGCGACCGTCGGCGGCGTGCTCCACCTGGTAGCCTTCGTGCTCCAGCTCGAGCGTCACAAAGCGGGCGATTTTCTCCTCGTCCTCTACGATCAGAATCCGTGCCATGCGTGCCCCCGTCTGCGACTACTTGTCGTCGTTCAGATTTTGCTTGATGTCATCCGCGGCGTTAGCAGCGCTATCCATAAGGTTGTTGATGCTGCCGGGCACGTCGCCGTCGCTGTCGATGCGGTAGCGCATGCCAAAGAACAGGCCAATCAGCATCAGCCAAATCGTAGCGCCCCAGGCAAACAGCGCGACGATGGGAATCAGGATGGGGATGTTGAGGATGATCGCATCGCGGCGCCTGGCGATAAACTTGGTGTCCAGGCTCAGGCGGAAGAGCTTTTTGAGGTACTCCCACACGCCGTCCATCTTCTTGGAGAAGTCGGTCTTTTCGCTCGACTTTTCGTAGGCGGCCTGCGCGGCGACCATCTCGGCCGAGGGCTCATCGACCGGTGCGGACTCGGTCGCGGCGTGCGCCGACGTGGTCTGGGTCTTGCCCTGCGACTCGAGCCAAATGATGGCATCCAAAACGTTGCCGTCGGCAGCGTCGAGCGCCGCCTTGGCATCGGTGTAGCTCACGCTGCACTTGGTGCGGATGGTTTCAACTTTTTCGAGGTCGTCCATGGCCTGTCCTTTCGTTCGATGGGCGCGACGCCGGGCAATTTGCTCGGGCGCGAGCGTTGCGTTCGGCGGTCTGCGTTGCGCCGCCCCGCCCTTGGTCGAACTCTATAGTGCAGGTTATAGATTAAGCGATTCTTGAGCCAAGATTAATGTTGGATGAGTTTTTGGGTGGTGCGGAGGCGGGCAGGGGCAGAAAAGGCAGGTTTTGCGTGGCGTGAAGGAGGGGCGGTCTGATCTTTGGGATAGCTGATAGCGAGGTCTAATACTTTTCCGAGAAGTGAATGAGTGAAAACGGACCCCCGAAGCATCGACACTTTAGAGGTGCCGCTTCCTGCGGTTTCAATGCTGAAATCCCACGATTTTGCCGCCGAAAAATGCGGATGTTTCAGGGGTCCAAAAACAGCCGTTCACTTCGCGGAAAAGTATTAGACCTCAATAGCGGGGGATGGGGTGCCGGTGCAAAACGGCGTCAGAAATGGGGTAAACAAGGCAAACGGATCTAATGGATCAAAAATCACGTTGCAAAAGTATGAAAATATCCTACAATTGCAGCATGAAGTACTTTAGCAACATAGCGGCGATAAGCGAGCTTTCCGAGAGCGAGGGCGTGTTCACCACAGCCCAGGCGGCTCGCATGGACATCTCTCGAGATGCGCTGGCGCACTCATGCCGCGCAGGGCGTCTTGAACGGATATGCCACGGCGCCTACCGGATGTCTGGAACGCAGCGCCGAGACACCGACGAACTCAACGCCTTTTGGAAGCTCACCAATCCCTCCCTTTGCGCGTGGGAGAGAAAACGTCAGTGGGATGGCATCGCCGTGAGCGGTACGACAGCGGCGAACCTGCAGCAAATGGGCGATTTCTATCTGTCCCCCTACAGGATGACCGCGCCCATGCGTATCAATACAAGAAACGAATCCCTTTCTTTTGTAAAGCGCGAGATTGCTGAGCGGGACATCGTTTGGCTCGACGGCCTGCCGGTAACTAAACCCGAGCGCACGCTTGTCGATCTTTGCCTCGATTGCGAGGATCCCTCATTAATTATCGATGCCTATCACGACGCGCTTGGACGTGGACTCGATATACAACGGCTGAAGGATCTTGTAGAGGAGAACTCTAAAACCGCCAAACGACGCGAGCTGATGGCGCCTTTGCTGATGGTACTGAACGGGTAATGCGAAACGGAGGACATGGTGAAGTACAAAACGCCTGCCGCATTGGAGATGGCTGTTAGGAATGCCGCAAGAGAATCACCAATGGATACTAATCGGGCAATCGTCGGTTTCTACTTTCATCGCTTCCTATGTCGCGTTTTTTCGGCGCGTACCGTAGGGGGTGATGAGGCTCCATGCGGCGCGCGCCGCCCTTTTCTTCAAGAGCGATTAAGGAGGGATATATGCAAATTAGAGGAGAGGCCGCGATCGTCTGCGGATTCATAGCGGGCCTGGCAACGGGATTGCTGTTCGATGGGTGTTTTGACGGCTATATTAATCGGTTCTGCGATTCTGGTTTTTCAGGAGGCAAGCCTTGGAAAACGGCACCGGCTCGTCAAAAGGTGGCCGCGCCCATCGAGCCCCGCAGTGTGGATGTCTCAAAAATCAAGGTAATCGTTACCAAGAACGGCAAGATTTACCACCGTTCTACGGGGTGCAAAAGCCTTCCTCAAAACGCCATTAAAACCAGCGTACCATTAGCGGCCGCACTCAAGCGAGGCAAGATGCCCTGCCCAACATGCTGCCCGCCAACAGTGTGCTCGATCTAGTTTTTTGGGTGTTTGATCCGTTTGGATGGAAGAACGAGGGGTAAGCCCTAAGGGGTGCGGATGCCGGGGCTGATCCGCAATTTCTGCCATCGATTTGTCTAGAGTCGCACAGCACGGAGGTGCCGCTTAATGTCCATTTTCGTTACCGGAGACGTTCACGGTGTTGCCGAGTGCGGGGCGAGCCGCTTCTCGTCGCGCGTTTGGCCATTGGGCCGTACGCTGACGCGCGATGACGTGGTGATCGTTGCCGGCGACTTTGGCTTTATATGGAGTGGCTCGAACACCGACAAATACTGGCTCGACTGGTTTGAGTCCAAGCCCTGGACTACGTGTTTTGTCGACGGCAATCACGAGAACTATCATCTGCTGGCGGGGCTGCCGATCCGAGAGTGGAACGGGGGCCTCGTTCACGAGGCTCGCCCGCATGTGCTGCACCTGATGCGCGGAGAGGTGTTCGACATCGCGGGGAACACGGTGCTCGCCATGGGTGGCGCCGCGAGCCATGACAAACAGTGGCGCCGGGAGGGAAAGACGTGGTGGCCCGAGGAAATGCCGAGTGAGAGCGAGATGGAATACTGTCGCGCCTCGCTCGATCGTGTGGGCTGGAAGGTCGACTATGTTGTGACTCACGAGGCGCCGGTCGATTTGGCAGACGAGCTGTGCATGGAGTGCAATCGCGAGTTCTACGACGATTCGCTGCAGGCCTTTTTGGGCGAGCTCGACGGGCGACTCGACTACCGCACCTGGTTCTTTGGCCATTACCATGACGATGAATGGCGCGACGACAAGCATCGCCTGATCTACCAAGATATCGTGCCGATTGAGGCGCGATGCACCGATGAGTAGGGTGGGGCGGCGAGTGGAAATTCTGGGCAACAGCGTTAGGAGGTTCCCATGATCTGGTTTACCAGCGATACCCACTTTGGACACGAGAACATGCTGCGGCTCGCCGACAGGCCTTGGTCGACTGGTGCGCAGATGAACGACGCCATGGTCGCCAACATTAATAGCAAGGTCGCTTTGGACGACGAGCTTTATATTCTGGGCGACTTCAGCTTTAAGATGACGGTGCAAGACGCCTACGAGCTGCGTAAGAGCATTGCATGCAAGCACGTCCATCTGCTGCCTGGCAACCACGACAAAGACTGGACGCAGCCTGCGGTGGCGGATGCTTTTATCGTCGAGCCGCCCATTTGTGTGCTCAAGATCGACCGCCAAAAAATCGTGCTGAGCCACTATCCCATGGTCGACTGGCAAGGCATGTCGCACGGCGGCTGGCATCTTCACGGACATATCCACAGCTGCGGCGGCGCGTACAACACGTTCAACCTTAGGCAGGGGCTGCTGCGCTATGACGTGGGCGTGGACGCCAACGGCTACGCCCCGGTGAGCCTGGAGGAGCTCAAGTCGTGGTTTGCGCAGGTCGACGAGCCGGCGTGTTGCGTTAAATGGCCGTGGTGGGTCAACGCCACGGGCGACGAGCAGATCGAGCACGATCTCGAAGCCTATAAGAGGGAAGTGGTGATCCGATGACAGTCTATGTGACGGGCGATATTCATGGCGGCCTCGACATGCAAAAGCTGCGCGATTGGGACCTTGGGGATAGCCTGACGAGCGACGACTATCTGATTATCGCGGGCGACTTTGGCTTTCCCTGGGATTTCTCTGCCGAGGAATGTGCCGACATCGCTTGGCTGGAGTCGCGCCCCTATACCGTGCTGTTCGTCGACGGCAACCACGAGCGTTTCGATCACTGGGCGGAGCGTCCCATGGAGCTGTGGCACGGTGGGCTGACGCAGCGTCTGTCGGATACCTCCCCCATACGGCGCCTGACGCGCGGCGAGGTTTTTGAGCTCGACGGCTCAACGGTCTTTACCATGGGCGGCGCCACGAGCGTGGACAAGGAATACCGCATTCCGTATTCCAGCTGGTGGCCGCAGGAGCTGCCGGACGAGCGCAACTTTGAGGAGGCACGGACAAAGCTCGACGGCGTGGGCTGGAAGGTCGACTACGTGATCACCCACACCTGCTCCACGCGCATGCTTTCGCCCACGCTCTATCCGGGGCCCGGCTGGAATTGCCCTGCCGTTGATCGGCTTACGGCATTTTTCGATGAGCTGGAAGACCGCTTGGACTACAGGCGCTGGTACTACGGGCATTTTCATCGAGATGCCAACCCGGCCGAGCGTCATACCGTGCTCTACGACTGCATCGTTCGCTTGGGCGACGAACTCCAGCCCTGGGATGTTGCGTAGGGGTGGGGTGCCTGATTACTCAGCCGTTACGGTGATGTTCTCCCTGTGCTTGCGGATAACATCCCAGCTAAAGTGCTCGACCAGCCGCTCGGCAGAGCGCGGCGTGGTGTCCGGCGCGATGCCCGTTTGCCCGGCGAGCCAGCCCAGCAGCGCTTCGGGCGTGCCAAAGCGGGCGCGGAGTTCGCCCAGGTCCAGATCGCGGTCTCGTTTGGAAAGGCGGCGGCCGTCCGGTGCCATGAGCAGCGGAATATGTGCGTAGTGCGGCGTGGGCAGTCCCAACAGGTGCTGCAGATAGATCTGGCGCGGCGTGGACCCCAGCAGGTCGCATCCGCGCACGAC
Source organism: uncultured Collinsella sp. (assembly GCA_947001705.1). Classification (GTDB taxonomy): domain Bacteria; phylum Actinomycetota; class Coriobacteriia; order Coriobacteriales; family Coriobacteriaceae; genus Collinsella. The sequence continues at coordinate 8,986 of CAMQHT010000012.1, read as the reverse complement.
CTCGGTGACGCCCATGGCAGCGTCGTCGACCACCACGGCTAGCTGATAGGCAAACACGCCGTCGCTGCGGCGCACCAAAAAGTCGCCGCACTCGGTGGCGAGTGCTTCGCATTGGGCGCCGTACGTGCGATCCACAAATTCGATCACGTCGTCTGCGAGGTCGTCGACGGTGGGCACGCGCAGACGTGTGGCCGGGGCGCGCAGGGCGCTGCGGCGGGCCACCTCCTCGGCCGAAAGACTTCGGCAGGCGCCACGGTAGATGGGCGTGCCGTCGCTCGCGTGCGGTGCACTCGCGGCGTGGAGCTCGGCGCGTGTGCAAAAGCAGGGATAGGTGAGGCCGGCGTCTTTCAGCCGGCGCAAGGCGCTCTCGTACAGGTCTAGGCGGTCGTGCTGGTAGTAGGGGCCTTCGTCCCACTCCAGCCCCAGCCAGGCCAGGTCGTCAATCAATTGGGCGGCAAGTTCCGGGCGCTTGCAGCGATCGTCCAGGTCCTCAATGCGTAACACGATGCTGCCGCCCTGGCTGCGGGCCGAAAGCCATGCGCACAGGCAGCTGAACACGTTGCCCAGGTGCATACGGCCCGAGGGCGACGGGGCGAAGCGCCCCACGACGGGCGCGGGAGCGGCCGGCGTCGTTGGCGCGTCGGCGGCGGTTGTTGCTATGTTGCGTGCGTTGATGTCCATGCGGACGAGTATAGCGCGGGGCGTGGTGGGGGAGACGCTGCCGTGGCCTGCAAGTTGCTGAGGCCACACGTTGCGCGTGCCGGACCACCGGCTCGGCGCCTTAATCGTCGTCAATCAATCTAGCCCTCAAACGACAGAAACCCCGGCAGCTCTTCGCAACTGCCGGGGTTTCCGCGGAAAAGGGGGACATGATCCTCAAGCGGACGGCAAAGGGGCAAACCGTTTTCGCTCAACTGCTTTATGCCCCTCAACTGGCGGCTCAATCAGCGCATGCCGCGCCCACACAAAGCCGCTACACCTGTGATGGAGCTATGAAGTGGTATCTATTGCCGGAGCGGGCTATGCCAAGGAGTGTCCCAGATTACCGGCAGATAAGGAACGTCCCCAGGTGCCGGCCGCGGGCGTGACTTTCGTCCCGTTTGATACTCCGCTGACCTAGATGTTCGTCACATGAACCCGCAAACGTGGGACAATGACGCTACTGGTATCACAGACAAAGGATGTGCCTATGAACGCCCCCGTTGCCAAGACCTGTCGGCAGCGCTGCCCGTTTGCGCGATTTGCTTCCATTTGTGCGCTCGTCGCGTGCGCGCTGCTGCTGTTGCCCGCCGTTGCACGTGCCGACGGGTATTCCATGACCCAAACCTACATCAGTGCCACGGTCGAGGCCGATGGATCGCTGGCCGTTGTCGAGGGACGCCAGTTTGATTTCGACGACGACATCAACGGCGTGTTTTGGGAGATCAATACGGGCTCCAACCAGCAGGGCGGCACGGCGGGCGTCGACGTGCTGAGTGTCGAGGAAGAGGACACCGCGTTTAACAAAGTCGATAGCGCGAACAAGGGCGACTCTGGCGTCTACACGGTCGAGCAGACCGGTGACGGCGTAAGGATTAAGGTGTTCAGCCCTCACGAGAGCGGCGACAGCGCAATCTACTACGTGAGCTACACCATGACCGGTGCGGTTATGAACTGGGCCGATACCGCCGAGCTCTACTGGAAGTTCGTGGGTGACGGCTGGTCTGCGGATTCCGATGACGTCGAGATGGAAGTGTGCTTCGCGAATGCCGCTGCCGGGACGGCGGCCGTCAAGGGCGATAACTTCCGCGCATGGGGCCATGGTCCGCTGACGGGCGACGTGTCGCTCGATGAGGACGAGCCCATGGTCACCTATACCATTCCCTGCGTGCACCAGGGCGAATTCGCCGAGGCACGCATCGCCTTCCCTAGCGACTGGGTGCCGCAGCTTGCCGCTTCGGGCGAAGAGCGCATGTCAACGATCCTGAGCGAAGAGAAGGAATGGGCCGACGAAGCTAACGCCCGCCGTGAGCACGCGCGTGCGGTTGCCAGCGCGATTGCCGTGGTGTGTGTTGTTGTGGCGGTTGCCTATACCGGTGTAATCGTGATGCTCAAGCTGCGCAGGCCCAAGCCCAAGCCGCTCTTCCAGGACGAGTACTTCCGCGATGTGCCCTCCGCCGATCATCCCGCGGTGCTTGCAACTCTTATGAGCTGGAACGACGTGCCCGATCAGGCATATATCGCCACGCTGATGAAGCTGACCGACGACCGCGTGATCAAGCTGGAAGAAGCGACCGAGACCAAGAAGAAGGGTCTGCTCCGTCGCGAAAAAGAGGAGCAGACGTATCGCATCACAGTGACCGACGAGGCCTGGAAGGCTGCCAAGAAGGACGGCATCGATCGCGACGTGCTCAAGGTCTTCTTCGCTGGCGTTAAGCCCGATAAAGACGGCGTCCGTTCGCGCACGTTTAGCGAGCTGGAGGAGTATGCCAGCGAGCGTACTGAATCTGTTGGCGACAAGCTCGAGGACTATCAGAGCACGGTTAAGGGCAAGCTGGAGGAGCGCGAGTTTATCGCATCGGATGGCACTATCGCGATGGTGGCCGGCCTGGTTCTCGGCATCATCATTGTCTTTGGCATTTTGGGCTCTCTGTTCTATACCGACTTTGCGGACGCCAACGTCGGTGCCGCTATGATTTCGATCCCCGTCACGATCGTGGGCTTTGTCCTGAGCTGCACCTTCCGCCGTTACACGCCGGAGGGCGCCGAGGTGGCGGCTCGCTGCAAGGCGCTCAAGCATTGGCTCGAGGACTTCACACGCCTAAAGGAAGCCGTCCCGGGCGATCTGGTGCTGTGGAACAAGCTGCTGGTGATGGGCGTTGCCCTAGGCGTTTCGAAAGAAGTGCTGCGACAGCTGGCCGAGGCCGTGCCTGCGGACCTGCGCAACAGCGACGATTTCTACGACAACTACCCCTGCTACTGGTGGTATTACCATCACTACGGCAACGAGTCTCCGCTCGATTCGTTCAACGATGTGTATCACGAGACCATCCGCGAGTTGGCTTCGAGCTCCGATAGCTCGAGTGGCGGCGGTGGTGGCGGCTTCTCGGGCGGCGGAGGCGGCGGCGTCGGCGGAGGCGGCGGCGGAACGTTCTAACGGTCGTAAATTATGGGATGGGCTTTTCTCGACAGCCGTCGGGGAAAGCCCATCCCCTTTTTACGCGCTACCTACGAAGACTGTCCCCAGCGACTAGTCATTTAAGAACGTCCCCAATGACTAGGTGCGGTTGCTGCCAAGGGGTGTCCCGGAGTGCCGGCACAAGAGGAACGTCCCTAACTGCCAGGTTTAGGCCGTTAGGTCGAGTTCGTAGAGGAAGCTTTCGCGCGGCATGTCGTGGCGGCGCTCTTCGCGGTTGGCGCGGTGCGTGGCCGTGCGCTTAAAGCCATGCAGCTCGTAGAACTTCCATGAGCAGTTGGAGTCGGTGTACAGGTGCGCTCTCGTTGCCCCGCGCGAGGACAGGTGCGAGACCGCGGCGTCGAGCAAGACCGAGCCAACGCCCAGGCCATGGACATCGCGATCCACGGCAAGCAACGTGACCTCGTTGTCGTGTGGCAGGGGACTGCTTTCGAGCAGGCGGTTGTTGGTGCGGATGGTTGCGCGCACAAACGAGAGATACTCGGCGCAGGCATCGGGCTCCAGCTCACGCATCTGCGATAGCAGCGCGCGCTCGGTATCCATCCAATGTTCATTGACGGTGGCGCCGGAGCTTTGCCCCGCACGCGCGAGCGCAATGCCGCGCGCCTGGCCGTCGATGACGGCAACCTGCGAAAACGTCGACGACGAAAGGCAGTAGGCAAGGTCGCACGCGGCCTCAAGGCGGTTGTACTCATCGTTATCCGAATTGTTATGCCAAAGCTGCTGCAGAATCAGCGCGATGGCGTCGAAGTCTTCGGTGTCAAACGGTCGGTAGAGAACCCGCGAGACCATAGTGCCTCTTTCTTTTGCGGATGCATATCGAGCACAGTTCTACCACGCCATTGGCATCTAATTATGGTGCCCCTGTGTTCCATGAACTCACCGCGCCCGGTGCTGCGCCCATGCCCTCCGCTCGCAAACTTTTTCTGCACATGCGCCCGTTGCGGGGTGCATCGATGCGCTCGATGCGTTACATTAAATCAGTATTTTCAATGCCGCTGCGCGAGCGCTGCAGATCGACGTATCACCGACTCACAGAGCACGGCGGCGTACCAGACAGGAGGACTGCATGGGATCTGATGTGAAGATCGCACGCGCGTTGATCTCGGTTACCGATAAGACGGGCGTCGTCGATTTCGCACGGACGCTGGTCGATGACTTTGGCGTCGAGATCATCTCTACGGGCGGCACGGCTCGTGCCATCGAGGACGCGGGCGTTCCCGTAACCCCCATCGAAGAGTTCACGGGCTACCCCGAGATGATGGACGGCCGCGTTAAGACCCTGCACCCCAAGGTTCACGGCGCGCTGCTGGCCCGCCGCGATTCCGAGCAGCACATGCAGGAGGCCGCTCAGCACGGCATTAAGCTGATCGACCTGGTCGTCGTCAACCTGTACGAGTTCGAGAAGACCGTTGCCAACCCCGAGGTCACCTTCGCGGACGCTATCGAGCACATCGACATCGGTGGCCCCTCTATGCTGCGCTCTGCTGCCAAGAACGCCGCGAGCGTTACCGTCATCTCCGACCCGGCCGACTATGATGCCGTCCTGGCCGAGATGCACGAGACCGGTGGCTGCACCACGCTTTCCACCCGTCGTCGCCTGCAGGTGAAGGTCTACCAGACCACCGCCGCCTACGACACGGCTATCTCCCGTTGGCTTGCCGCCCAGGCAAGCGACGTGGCGGACACCTCTGCCAAGCTCGAGATCTCGCTGGAGAAGGTCGACGACCTGCGCTATGGCGAGAATCCTCAGCAGAAGGCTACGGTCTACCGCTTTGCCGAGGGCTGCGAGAACACCGCGAGCTCGCAGTTCCCGCTCGTGGGCTCCGAGCAGATCCAGGGCAAGCCGCTCAGCTACAACAACTATCTGGATGCCGACGCCGCTTGGAACCTGGTTCGCGAGTTCGACGAGCCGGCCTGCGTGATCCTCAAGCACCAGAACCCCTGCGGTTCCGCCGTTGCCGAGGACATCACGGCCGCCTACGACCGCGCCTACGCCTGCGATCCCAAGAGCGCCTTTGGCGGCATCATCGCCTGCAACCGCGAGGTTCCCTATGAGCTAGTCGAGCACTTTGCCGATCAGAACAAGCAGTTCGTCGAGGTCATCATCGCCCCGAGCTATACTGCCGAGGCGCTCGAGCGCATGGCCAAGCGCCCCAACCTGCGCGTGTTGGCGACCGGCGGCGTGGACCACGGCGCCCAGGTGGAGCTGCGCTCCATCGACGGCGGCATGCTGGTACAGGAGGTCGACCACGTGACCGAGGACCCCGCGACCTTTACGTTCCCCACCGACCGCAAGCCCACCGACGCCGAGATGGCCGAGCTCGAGTTTGCCTGGAAGGTCTGCAAGGGCGTCAAGTCCAACGCCATCTTGGTCTCCAAGGGCAAGGCCGGCATTGGCATGGGCCCCGGTCAGCCCAACCGCGTTGACTCCGCACTGCTTGCCTGCGAGCGCGCCGAGGACTTCTGCGAGCGCGAGGGCGTGGAGAAGGGCGGCTTTGCCTGTGCGAGCGACGCATTCTTCCCGTTCCGCGACAACGTCGACGTGCTTGCCGAGCACGGTGTGACCTGCATCATCCAGCCCGGTGGCTCCAAGCGCGACGATGAGAGCATCCAGGTCTGCAACGAGCATGGTATTGCGATGGTCTTCACAGGTGCCAGGCATTTCCGCCATTAAGCAGGGAGGTGGCGCTGCGGCTTGCCCAGCCACCGCACCTTGCCGTTCATTCGTCGCTCGCGTACCCAAGTACGCGTCGCTCCTCTTTCACGGCAATCTGCGGCACCTGGGCAACCCTCGCCGACCTGTTAGGTTGACTGGGGAGGATGGGATGTTATCTCGTTCCCTGGACTGGCCTCGCTTCTAAAATAATCTCTGCAAAAGACGGTCGCTCCGTTTGGAGGGCCGTCTTTTTGGTATAAGAGGACGGAATGACTAACACGAAAGGTATGACCATGCCCCAGATTGATGATGCCGAGCTGTTTGGCAATGCCGAGGATCAGCGTGCGTACGAGGACTTTTGCGCCAATCAGGAGGCGGTCGAGAAGTTTACGCTCGACAAGCCCGCGCTTGTCTGCCGTTGGCGCATGTCCAATAAAAAGGTGCCCATGCTCAACCGCCACATTCGCGCACTGTCCGAGCGCTTGGTGCAGGGCGAGCCGCTTACCCATAACATGCTCAGCTGGGCCAAGCAGCACGTTGAGTGGTCGCTTGCCGAGGGCGATTACACCGCACGCGACGGCGTGCTCATGCTGGTGATCGACGTCAACGGCAACGCCGCCATGACGGTGGGGGAGTACGAGCCGCTGGCCGATACGTCGGCCAAGGCGCTGCGTGCCCGCTCCGCCGAGGCCCGCTCCGAGGCCGACGAAACCGGCGTGGCGCCCGAGCTGCTCGCCGCCGTCAACAACGGCGAGCTGGCCTTTGTGGCGCCGGCGGACGAGTGCCTGTGCGGCACGGCGACGCTCATCGAGCAGCTGGCCCAGACCAAGGGCATCCCGGTCATGCGCGTGGACATTCCCGCACAGCTCAAGGGCGCCTTGTTCCTGGTGAGCGACGAGCACGGTGTGGTTGCCGCCGCCGACTCCGACGCCGCCGAGTCCGACGCCGCGACGGTCGCCTTCTTTGCCGACGGCTACGAAAAGCTCCGCGCCCGCCGCTAAATGATTTTTCTGGGACGGGGATTAAAGAATCATTTTGGTCCCCGCCACCGCTGCGAGTGCGAGGCGGACAAAACGCTCCCGCTCGCGAACAGTTCTGTCACCTTGGCGACGTGCGTGGCGCCCACCTGCAGTTTCGCGGCCATAATGGTGGCAAGACAACCAAGAGGGGAGCGGAATCCATGGCGCTGATCTATATCGTTGAGGACGACGAGCCCATTCGTCGCGAGCTTGCCGACATCCTTGCCCGTGCCGGTTTTGCGGTCGAGGCCTGCGAGTCGTTCGAGCATGTCTCGCGCGATATTCTCGCCGCCGCGCCCGACCTGGTGCTGCTCGACCTGACGCTTCCTGTCAAAGACGGCCAGCACATCTGCCACGAGGTCCGTCGCGAATCCGAGGTTCCGATCATCGTGCTTACCTCGCGCTCGACTGAGATCGACGAGGTCATGGCCATGACGCTCGGCGCGGATGACTTTGTTCCCAAGCCCTATAGCGCGCGCGTGCTCGTGGCGCGCATCAATGCACTGCTGCGTCGCAGCGCGGCGTCAGGCGAGCGCAGCACACTTGTCCACAAGGGCCTGGAGCTCGATCTCGCTCGCTCCATGGTCATCAACATGCAAACCGGCACCAGTACCGAGCTCACCAAAAACGAGCTGCGTATCCTCTCGCTGCTTCTGAGCCGCGCGGGCAAGATCGTTTCGCGCTCGGCCATCATGCAGGACCTGTGGGACTCTGACGCCTTCGTGGACGACAATACGCTTACCGTCAACATCAACCGCCTGCGCACCACGCTCGAAAAAATCGGCATCAAGGGGTATTTGACCACGCATCGCGGCCAAGGCTATTCGGTCTAGGAGCCGGCTATGTCGTTTGGCAAGTTCTTTAAAGATGCGCTGCTTCCCGTCGCCGTGTGGACGTGCGGCGTGCTGCTGAGCTGCTTTGTGCTGACGGTCGCCGGCGCACCCGTTTCCATCGTGGTCGTGGCGGTCGGCGTGTCCTATATCTTCGGTATGCTCGGCATCGTGATCGAGTACGCGCGCCGTCGTCGTTTTCTGCGCCAGCTGGAGCGTGCGGCAGAGGAGCTCGAGAGTCCCGCATGGGTGCAGGAGATGGTGCAATGTCCGACCTATGCCGAGGGCGAGCTCGAGTACGAGGTCTTGCGCCGGGTGGGCAAAGCCGCTTGTGACGAGGTTGCCGAAGGCAGGCGCCAGACCGATGACTACCGTGACTATATCGAGAGCTGGGTCCACGAGGCCAAGCTGCCCCTGGCGGCGGCCCATCTGATTTTGGAAAACCTGGACGGCAGTGAAGACGACCTGTCGCGCGTGGACGACCTGGCACGCGAGCTTGCTCGTGTGGAGCGCTATATCGACCAGGCGCTGTACTACGCGCGCTCGGAAGTCGTGGAGCGCGACTACCTGATTCGTCGCTGGGATCTCAAGACCTTGGTGACGGGCGCGATTAAAGCCAACGCGCGCGAGCTCATCGCGGCGCATGTGGCCCCGGTGTGCGAAAACCTCGACTTTGAGGTCTTTACCGACGAGAAGTGGCTCGAGTTCATTCTGGGCCAGCTCATTCAGAACAGCATTAAATATGCGCGTGAGGACGGTGCAAAGATCGTGTTCTCGGGCGCGTTGCTGGACGAGGGCCTGGCGAGCGAACGTATCGAGCTCACCGTCGCGGACAACGGCTGCGGCGTGTGCGCGGCCGACCTGCCACGCGTGTTCGAGAAGGGCTTTACCGGCGACAACGGCCGCACCACCAAGCGCGCAACGGGCATCGGCCTCTACCTGGTGGCGCGCCTGTGCTCCAAGATGGGCATCGACGTCACCGCGGCATCCGACTCCGGAGAAGGCTTTGTCGTAACGTTTTCCTTCTCAACGAACAAGTTCCAATACTTTGAGTAGCCGGGCCGTCTTGCGCTGCGGACGGCTATGTTCCCGAACGTGAACTTAGCTAAGGCAACTGGCGCTATGTTCCCGAACGTGAACATAACTATGAGGCTCAAACGGATCTCCCAAAACAAAAACGTGCAGCCCAAACAAAACGTGGCGCCCCCAACCGCGGGGCCCCCCCCCCATTTAAAATTATATTATAAAAAAAAACCCCCCCCCCCCGCGCACCAGAAAAAATAGGATTGGGGGGGAGGGGGGG
>CAMQHT010000011.1 GCA_947001705.1 uncultured Collinsella sp. | reverse complement strand
CGGGCCGTGTTCCGCTATGCGGTTGTCAATTTGCGAAAGAAATTATGCGTCACCCTAGACGTCGCTCGCTGTCCGTCCTCTACCTGCGGCGATGCCCTGGTTGGCACTTAGGGTAGTCGTTGAAGTGATCCCTTGGGGACGGAGGAAAACGGATCACCAATGGGGTCAGTCTGACCCGGTGATCCGTTTTCCTCCGTCCCCAAGGGATCATTTCGCATTCCACCGCAGCTTTGTTTGGTGTCTGCCGACACATCGATCGTTGCGCCTCACATGCATGACAGTCGTCTCTTTTATGTCTCCTTTAGCCGTCACTGCCTAGGATGGGGGTTGGTCGATAGGGAAGGGAGCGTCTATATGGACGATGCGAGCGAGCGTTCAATCGAAGAGGAGATGCTCGATCAGTTCAACTACTTTGATGATGAGGACGAGGAGCTGATCGATCGTCGCGAGCCGGCGTCGCTCGATGCTTTCGACCTTGTTGATGAAGAGCCCGACGAGGACGAGATCGAATCGACGGAACCCCCACAGCCTTCGCACCATGATTCGTTGCTCTCAAGAGTCCCCATGCACCACGGCGTTCGTGCCGGCGCGCTCCATATGAAAACTGACTGGCGCCAGATCGTGACTTCAGGCGATGAGCTTGCCGTCGATGCGCCGCTTACCGATAAATCATCCATCATCTGCCGCACCGGCATGCTCATGTTGGCAAGCGGAACAGGTGCCTGGCGCGTGCGCGATACCATGAATCGTGTTGCCGCTGTACTCGGTGTCACGATTCACGTCGACCTGAGTCTTCTGTCGTTTGAGTGCACCTGTATCGAAGATGGCCACTGCTTTAACGAGGTTGTCAGCCTGCCAACAACGGGAGTCAATACCCATCGCATTTGGATGATGGAGAGCTTCTTAAAGGAAATCGAGACGTATGGGCGCCGGTTTACCGTGCATGAGTACCATGAGATGCTCAAGACCGTTGAGAGCTCGAAGCCCGATTACGCTCCCTGGCAACAGGGCCTTGCGGCAGCCTGTGCTTGCGGCGCCTTCGTCTTTTTGCTTGGCGGCGGCCCTATCGAGATGGCCTGCGCATTCGTAGGCGCTGGTGTCGGCAACTTTGCTCGCTCCCATATTCTCAAGCAGGGCCTTGGCCAGTTTAGCGCGCTGACGATCGGCGTTGCGCTCGCTTGCGTTTCGTATCTGCTGGCATTGCTCGGCCTTGGCCAGGTCGTACCGGGGGCAATGTCGCACCAAGAAGGCTATATCGGCGCCATGCTCTTTGTGATTCCCGGCTTTCCCCTCATTACGGCAGGCCTTGACATCGCTAAGCTCGACATGCGAAGCGGTATCGAGCGTCTTTCGTATGCTGTGTCGATTATTGTGATGGCGACCCTCGTAGGCTGGATGGTTGCCGAGTGCGTGGGACTGGCGCCGGATGACTTCGCCCCGCTTGGTCTCTCACCGTTGGCTCTTACGCTCTTGCGCATACTGATGAGCTTTATCGGCGTATTTGGCTTCTCGGTTATGTTCAACAGTCCGGTAAAGATGGCAGCGGCGGCAGGGCTCATCGGAGCCGTGTCTAATACCTTGCGCCTTACGCTCGTCGATGCGCCGACGCTGTTTCCCTTCTTGGGCCTGAGTGCGGGCATGCCTCCCGAGGCGGCTGCGTTTACCGGCGCGTTGGTATCGGGGCTGCTCGCGAGCTTAGCCGAAATCAAGCTCACCTACCCACGCATCGCCCTTACGGTGCCATCGATTGTCATTATGGTGCCGGGTTTGTATCTGTATCGCTCGATGTATTACATGTGCACCTTCGACACGGTCAATATGCTCGGCTGGTTTGTGCGTGCAGTGCTCATCGTGGCGTTTTTGCCTGTTGGCCTGGGTGTGGCGCGCACCCTCACCGACCCTCGCTGGCGCCACACCAGCTAATTAGTCGTTGGGGACGTCCCAACGGATCAACTGTGCCTCGCATCTCCATAAACTCAACGCTTACGAAGCGCGTGCCGTTCGTGTTAGGGTAGTTCCACCACATAAGTAGTCGCAGACGCACGTACCACGGGCGGGCGAGATGAAGTCCCAACAGCTCCATCTCGCCCGCCCGTTTTTGTTGTGCGCCGCGGCGTAACACAGAAAGGATTTTGCCCTTTATGCCTATCAACAAACGAGAGAGCCTGCTGTTCACCTTTATCATGTGCTTTTGCATGGTGCTCTGGATGAGCATCTACAACGTTGCCCTGCAGCATGGGGCCATCAACGGCGAGGTTGTTGCCGCCGCGTGGCTCGGCTTCCCCGTTGCCTACGTTTTTGCCATGTGCTGCGACTGGTTCGTCGCCAGCCCGCTCGCCAAGGGTTTCGCCTTCAAGTTCCTGGTCACGCCGGGCAAGAGCTCGCCGCTTGCCATGACACTCGCCGTCAGCTCCTGCATGGTCGTTCCCATGGTCATCATCATGTCGCTCTACGGCGCGTGCGAAGGCCTGTTCCACATGCCCGGCGGCCCGCTTGCAAATTTGCAGGCGCTGCCGATGTTGTGGCTCGTCAACATTCCTCGCAACTTTATCATGGCCCTGCCCTGGAACCTGCTGGTGGCTGGTCCGGTTGCTCGCTTTGTCTTCCGCCGCGCCTTCCCCATGGGAACCGTCTTTGAAGAGCAGCATATGGAGCTCGTGCGCATGCCGGGCGCTCCCGTTGCCGATGCCGTCAATGACGTTGCCGAGAACATGGATGCCGAGCCTGCCTGCTAGGCAACAGCCTCTAACCTGGAGCGTCCGTCGCACCCAGCGATTCCTTTTTTGTAGACGTTGTCGTATGGCTGCGCGTGGAAAAGGCTCCAACGGTTAACATATACTCCATATGGGTAAAGAGACCAAAGCGCCGCCACGAGTGGCGCTTTGCGTTTGAAAAACTAGCTCGTCTAAGAGGAACTAGCATGTTAGACCGTTTTACCGATCGCGCGCGCAAGGTCATGTCCATGGCCAAGCAGGAGGCGCTCGATCTTCATTCAAATAAGGTGGGTACCGAGCATCTGCTGCTCGCGCTCGCCAAGGAGGACGAGGGCATTGCCGCGGAGGCGCTGCGCTCGCTCGATATCTCCTACGACGACATCATGGACACCCTCAAGGAGGTCCAGACCACGATTCCCGAGCCCAGCGAGGAGACCGAGGCCGCTAAGCTCGCCTTTACGCCGCTCGTCATCAGCGTGATGGAGCGCTCTTTCCGCGTGGCGCGCGAGAACAACCAGACCTATGTGTCGACCGAGCACCTACTCATCGGTATCGTCGAAGAGGGCAACGGCATGGCCATGGACATCCTCATGCGCCTAGGTGTGTCGTCCGCTTCCATTAAAAAAGCCATCGAGAAGCTTACCGCCAAGGATCAGGACAAGAAGCGCCCGCTCGCCGGCGCCGGTGCTGGGCGTCCCGGTGCGGGCCTGCCGTTCTTTAGCGGCTCGGACGCCTCGCAGCAAAAGGGGAGCGGCACCGACACGCTCAAGCAGTTCGCCACCAACCTTACGCAGAAAGCGCGCGACGGTGAGCTCGACCCCGTGATCGGTCGCGAAAAGGAAGTCCAGCGCATGATGGAGATCCTTTCGCGCCGCACCAAGAACAACCCGCTTATCTTGGGTGACCCCGGTGTGGGCAAGACGGCCATCGTCGAGGGCCTGGCGCAGCAGATCGCTGCCGGCAATGTGCCCGAGAACCTTATGAACCAGAACATCTGGACGCTCGACCTGCCGGGTCTTGTCGCGGGCGCCAAGTATCGCGGTGAGTTTGAGGAGCGCCTCAAGAACGTGATCCAGGAGGCGACCGAAGCCGACGACGTCATCCTGTTTATCGACGAGATGCACACCATCATCGGTGCCGGTTCCGCCGAGGGATCCATCGATGCAAGCTCCATGCTCAAACCCGTGCTCGCGCGCGGCGCTTTCCAGATTATCGGTGCCACGACGGCCGAGGAGTTCCGTAAGTACCTCACTAAGGATCCGGCCTTTGAGCGCCGCTTCCAGACCATCGATGTCGAGGAGCCGAGCGTCGAGGACACGGTCAAAATCCTGACCGCGCTCAAGCCGCGCTACGAGGAGCACCACCACGTGCGCTACACGCAGGGTGCTATCGAGGCCGCCGCGAACCTCTCCAACCGCTACATTCAGGACCGCTTCCTGCCCGATAAGGCCATCGACCTCATCGACGAGGCCGGTGCTCGCGCCCGCATCGCCGCCAACCGTGCACCTGAGCCGGTGCGCGAGGCCGAACATCGCGTCGAAGAGCTCAAGGCTGCCGCACAGGAGGCTACCGAGAGCGACGACATGAACAAGGCCGCCGAGATCACTGAGCAGCAAAAGGCTGCCGAGATTGAGCTTGCCGAGGCCAAGGCTGCCTGGACGGCCGAGCTCGACGCGAGCCCGCTCACTATTGATGTGAGCCAGATTGCCGACATCGTGTCCGTGACCTCGGGCGTGCCGGTGTCTTCGCTCACCGAGAGCGAGAGCCGTCGCCTGCTGCAGGCCGAAAGCGTGCTCAAGACCCGCATTATCGGCCAGGACGAGGCCGTCGAGGCCGTTGCCAAGGCCGTGCGGCGCAGTCGCTCGCCGCTCAAGGATCCGCGTCGTCCCGGTGGCAGCTTTATCTTCCTGGGTCCCACCGGCACGGGCAAGACCGAGCTCGCCAAGACGCTCGCCGAGTATCTCTTTGGCAGCAAGGACGCGCTCATCAGCTTCGACATGTCGGAGTTTGGCAGCGAGTTCGAGGTCTCCAAGCTTATCGGTAGCCCCCCGGGCTACGTTGGCCATGACGAGGGCGGTCAGCTCACCAAGGCCGTTCGTCGTCACCCGTACTCGGTCGTGCTGTTCGATGAGATCGAGAAGGCGCACCCTGATATCTTCAACATTCTGCTGCAGGTGCTGGAGGAGGGCCGCCTGACGGATAGCCAGGGCAAGACGGTCGATTTCCGCAATACGGTGATTATCATGACGTCCAACGTGGGCGCCCGCGAGATCGCGCAGGATGCAAGCGTGGGCTTTGGCACCACCGGCGAGCAGGGTCTCACGTCGAGTGAGATCCGCGGCCGTGCGATGGGCGAGCTCAAGCGCCTGTTCCGCCCCGAGCTGCTCAACCGTATCGATGACATCGTGGTGTTCCAGAAGCTTTCGGGTGAGAACCTGACCAAGATCGCTCACCTGCTGGTGGACGACCTGCGTCAGCGCCTGATTGCCAACGGCATGAACATCAAGCTCACCGATGCGGCCTACGACAAGATCGTGGCCGAGGGCACTGATCTCACCAATGGCGCGCGTCCGCTGCGCCGTGCCATCCAAAAGCTCATCGAGGACCCGCTGTCCGAGGAGCTGCTGGCCGGCGAGTGGGGCAGTGGCGATACCGTCCTGTGCGATGTGGCCGATGGCAAGTTTGTCTTTAGCCACGGCACGGGCGAGATTCCGGCACCGCGTCCGGCGGGCACGCTCGGTGGCGATACCGCTCCGGCAGCGCCGCACACCGGAAACGCTGCGCCTGTGAGTAGTGGCGTGACCTCGGGCCCCGGCGGTATGATGCAAGCTGGCTCCGGCGCGCTGTAGGGCGTGGCGACAATTTGATACGCTCAATCGAGGCGCTCTGGCAAGGGCGCCTCGATTTGTAGAGCTGCGGTGATTGTGACCGTTACGCTATACGGTCCACCGTTAGCCGATGATGCGAGAACGCTCGGCGTTTTCGACTGGTTTATGCAAACGAAGTCTGGGAATATACAAGTCGCATGTCTTATTGTCTAACCAGTTGCGCCAAGGAGGCACCATGGACTACAAGATCACCGGCTACGAGCCCGCCCAGCTGTTCCATTTCTTTGAGGAGGTCAGCGCGATTCCCCGCGGGTCTGGCAACGAGAAGGGCATCAGCGATTTCTTGGTTGCGTTTGCCAAGGAGCGCGGCCTCGATGTGTACCAGGACGAGGTCTACAACGTCATCATTCGCAAGCCCGCTTCTGCCGGCGCCGAGAATGCCCCGACCGTGATGCTGCAGGGCCACATCGATATGGTGTGCGACAAGTTGGGCTCTGTTGAGCACGACTTTACGACCGACGGTATCGACCTGGTCGTGAAGGACGGCGTCCTCACCGCTAACGGCACCACCCTGGGCGCCGACAACGGTATCGCCGTCGCTCTGATGCTCACTGTTCTCGATGACGATTCGATCGTTCACCCCGCCCTCGAGTGCGTATTCACCACCGACGAGGAGACTGGCCTGGTCGGCGCCGAGACGCTCGACAAGTCCCAGATTAGCGCCCGCACCATGATTAACCTTGACTCCGAGGAAGAGGGCGTTGCCACCGTCAGCTGCGCCGGCGGCGTCGTCGTTACCTACACTTGCCCGATTGCGCGCGAGCACAAGACCGGTAGCACCCTCACGCTCGACATCTCCGGCCTACTGGGTGGTCATTCCGGCAACGATATCAACCTGGAGCGCGGCAACGGCAACCTCATCATGGCCCGCATCATCGACCGCCTGATGGTTGCCGGCGAGCCCGCCATCGTTAGCTTTAACGGCGGCACTAAGGACAACGCCATCAACCGTGAGTGCAAGGCTGTTCTGGTCTACGCCGACCACGCTGCCGCCGAGGCCGCGGCCCAGATCGCAAAGGGCATCATCGCCGACGTCACTGCCGAGCTCGAGGTCTTCGACCCCGGCTTTACCTGCACCGTCGAGATTGCCGACGACGCCGAGGTCGAGGCCATGGATCAGAAGTCCGCGCTTGCCCTCATCCGCGCCCTGCGTCTTGCCCCTAACGGCGTGATTCGCCGCAACGTCGCCACCGACGGCTCCGTCGAGGTTTCCTCCAACATCGGCGTGGTCGCCACTTCCGACGCCCAGGTCAAGATCATGCTGTCCCCGCGCTCCTCGATCACCTCGCTGCAGAACGAGTTCAAGGACCGCCTGCAGACGCTGGCCGATGTCTTGGGCTTCGACGCCAAGTTCGAGTTCGAGTATCCCGGCTGGAGCTATGCCGAGCATTCGCCGGTCCGCGACGTCTTTGTCGAGAGCTATCGTGAGCTCTTTGGCTCCGAGCTGCGCATCGAGTCCATCCATGCCGGCCTTGAGTGCGGCCTGTTCGCCGAAGCCCTGCACGGCCTGGACGCCATCGCCGTGGGCCCGACGCTCTCCGATGTCCACACCCCGGACGAGAGCATGGAGCTCGCTTCTGCCGAGCGCTTCTACGAGCTGCTCATCGACGTCCTCAAGCGCCTTGCTGCGTAAAGGTTGCGCTAGCAGCAGTCCGAGCCACGTGCTAGCGGATTGCAAATGACATTACGAGAGGGGGTACCCGGTCTTTTGCGACAGGTGTCCCCTCTCTTCTTTTAAGAAATGGGAAATTGATTGGCGTCTAGCCCATATCCGCCCTGATGAGGTCGAGGGTTCGCTGGCAGTTTTCGCGGACGGGGCCGAGCATATGCTCGCGCAGGTCCGCCATGCCGGGCAGGTCGGCGTATTCGTCCATGACCTCTTCCATGCAAATGGGTACCTCGTAGGCGAGGTCCATCATGGTCGCAAAGCAAAACTTCTCGGATAGCCCGGCATCGGTGAGCGCCGCCTCCAGCGCGGGGTCGCCCATACCGTGGTATCGGCGGATAGCGCCTGGACCGATGCGCCCCACTCGATTTTCGCCGCCAACGCTCATGGCAAGGCGCGCCCGGCGGCGCATACGCTCGTACGCCAAGCCCGATGCGACATCGTACATGGGTGCGAGCGCTGCGTTTGTGCCTTTACCTAGGATGAGCGAGTAGTTTTTAGCGTGTGCGTCAGGCGCTCCGATAATGGCGTTATAGAACAACATATAGGTAAAAAGCACAAGATTCATGTGGTGGGGGACTGTGTTAATCAGTCGTTCTTGGATGTCTCGTGTGGTTGGTCCTCCGTCGTCGGTGTATTTCTGGCTTGGCAATACACCGAGCGCCTGGCAAAAGTCCTCCTGATGCAGCCTTTCGATATTTCCGCTGCTATTGACCATTCTGTCGTACCGTTCAACGACGAGTGCGGCTTCGTCTTCAAATGTGCAATAGGAGACGTTGGCAGTTGGAATGCCAACACGCCGAGCCGTTTTCATGCAGACGAATTCGTTTAAGGCCTGATGTTTGAACCCAACGACGCCATTTTTGAAGATATGGGTAGTGGGGGATGACCCTAGACATTCGCACCATTGGCCATCATGCCAAGCTAGTGCAAATTTGCCTTGGTTGCCGCCCAGGGACCAGCTTTCGTTGGAGCCCATCCATGTCTCTCTTTCGTTATCGCGAATTGCTTTGAGCTTGTGAGCGATTTGAGAATTGGTAAGCGGGCGGTATGCCGAGACCCTGCCGCGGGCGGCGCCTAATTGATCGGTTCGACAAAACTGAACGGCCCCTGCGCAGTCAAGACCGATATGGCACAAGAGGGCGACGGGGTTGTTGGATGCAACGTCATGCTCGGCGGCAATAGCGCGACGCTGCTCTTGGCTGTCGGGCAAAAGGCCAAATAGGAACGGGCGGACGATGTTATGGCCATACGTGCGATTGGAAAGCGGCATTGTAAGCGATAGTGGTGCTCCGCGATAGGTTGGGGCGTATACAAAACTGCAGAGTCCATGCTCGTCTTGCCGGAGAGTGCCTGCGATTTCGCCACAAATGAGGGTCGCAAGCTCCATCTCTGCCATTTATTTCACAACCTTACAGCCAAAGGAGAGGCCTGAAGTGTCGGAAAGGCCTTGCTCGGCTGCGATTTGGGCCAGCAGGGCACCATAGGAAGATGGCGTTCCTTGTCGGGCGGGTCGTCTGCCTACGCTTGGCTTTGGCAGGGCATTCGAGTTCGCGATAGGGAGGTCCGCTATCGTCGTCGGATGTTCGGAGGGCGATGCGATGGAGTCGTTATCGCTTTGCGCAAAGAGACCTATGTCGAGTGCGTTAAAGACGGTCAGTAACTTGTCGAGCCGAATACCCGTGGCGTCTCCTAGCTCGAGCGATGCGAGCAGGCGCTCCGAAACACTGGCCGTTTTGGCGAGGGCGGCACGGGTGAGACCCTGAGCCTCGCGTGCCTGGCGCACATAGATGCCAGCTTGACGCGGTGTGGTGATGGGAAGGGTATCCATGGCGATCTCCTAACGTGCAGACTTTTGCATATCAGTATGACATGCAAAAGTCTGCACGAAAAGGCATTATGCAAAACTCTGCATGAGACCTCTACATTGACGTTGAGCTTATGAGAGGCGTTTTTTTATATCGCGAGAATCCCCAGATGCTCTAGCAGAATCTTAAGTCCGATGAGGATAAGCACGACGCCACCCACGATGGTGGCGGGCTTTTCGTAGCACGCGCCAAAGGTGTGGCCGATCGCCACGCCGGCAACGGAGAAGATAAAAGTCGTGACGCCGATGAGCGATACGGCGGGAACGATGTCGACCGAGAGCGCCGCAAACGAGATACCAACGGCCAGGGCATCAATTGAGGTGGCGATAGCTAGGATCAGGTACTCGCCCAGGTCGATCTTCTCGGCATCCTTGCCGTCGCCTTCGTCCTCTTCTTCGGTAAAGGCCTCCCATAGCATCTTGCCGCCGATAAAGGCCAAGAGGACAAAGGCGATCCAATGGTCGATGGGTCCGATGATGCCCATGAACTGGCTGCCGAGTGCCCAACCGATCACGGGCATACCGGCCTGAAAGCCGCCAAAGAACAGGCCGAGCACCACGGCGACCTTAAGGTTAATCTTTTTCATGCCGAGGCCCTTGCAGATGGATACGGCAAAGGCGTCCATCGAAAGGCCAACGGCAAGCAACACAAGCTCTACGAGTCCCATAGTCTGGCTCCCTCTCTGCGGGCAGGCCCGCATGTACCTCTGGTGGGGGAGCAACAAAAAGAGACCCGTGGCGTACGCGTTATGCGCACAGCCACGAGTCTCGTTCATTAAGGCAAGCCAGGCCGCATTGGCCAGTATGTTGACTTGCCGCGCCACCGGAGGCGAAACCGGTCACGCGACTACTCCCTCATTTATGCGATCCCCGATGCTACCACATGAGCAGTCAATTTAGGACGGGGCTTATTTGACTACTCAATCAACCAACCACTCGCGCATTATCCGATGCCCCTCGGCGGTGTTCGCTCATTCTGTAAGCATCGGATTTCGCGAGTGTCGCGGACGCAAACCGTGAGAAACTATTTAGCGTTTATGGAGCGTATACGATGGGAGCGATGCCTTGGATAAGAACGAGCTGCAAAAGCGTATGGAACAGGCCATTCGCCTGACGGCACCTGGCCAGCCGATCCGCACCGCCCTCGACATGATCATTGCCGGTCACCTGGGCGCCCTTATCTGCGTCGGCGACACCGAAAACGTGCTTGCCGCCGGTAACGACGGCTTCCCGCTCAACATTTCGTTCACCTCGAACCGCCTGTTCGAGCTCTCCAAGATGGATGGCGCCATCGTCATTGACGGCGACCTCACCCAGATCCTGCGCGCCAACTTCCACCTCAATCCCGATCCCTCGCTCGCCACGAGCGAGACGGGCATGCGTCATCGCACCGCCGCTCGCATGTCGGTGCTCACCGACGCCATCGTGATCTCGGTCTCGGCCCGCCGCGCCGTCGTCAACGTGTATGTTCACGGCAAGAGCTACGAGATCCAGTCCGTCACTACCATCATGAGCTCGGTCAACCAGCTCGTCGCCACGCTCCAGACCACCCGTCAATCGCTCGATCGCTCCCTGCTGCGCCTGACGGCCCTCGAGCTGGACGACTACGTCACGCTTGCCGACATCACGAGCATCTTCTCGAGTTTCGAAATCATGCAGCAGGCAAAGACCGAGCTCAAGGATTGCATTGTCAAGCTGGGCAACCAGGGCAAGCTCGTGCAGATGCAGCTCGAGCAGCTCGCCGGTTCCAGCATGGATACCGAATACGACCTGATGATCCGCGACTACGCGAGCGACTCCTCCGAGGCCAACGCCGAGAAGATTCGCGCCGAGCTTAGCCGCATGACGCCTAAGGACCTGTCCGACCCGCAGCATGTGGCAGCGGTTTTGGGCTATGACGACCTGGACGAGGACTCCGTCATGACGCCGCTGGGCCTGCGCACCCTTTCGCGTGTGTCTGTTGTGCGCGACGGCGTGGCCGAGAAGATCGTCGACGAGTACGGTTCGCTGCAGGAGCTTATGGACGACATCAGCGAGGACCCGGAGCGTCTGGGCGACTTTGGCGTCAACAACCCTGCCATTCTTGCGGACTCCCTGTACCGCATGAAGGGCACCAAACAGGGGAACGCATAATGGCGCCCGTATGCGCCGTGGTCGTTGCCGGCGGCAGCGGCCAGCGTTTTGGCAACCCCGGCGGCAAGCAACTCGTCAACGTGGCGGGCCGTCCGCTTATGAGTTGGTCCATCCGCGCGTTCGACCGTAGCGACAAGGTCGGCCACATTGTTGTGGTGTGTCCCGCCGAGCGACGTGCCGAGATGCGTCGTCTGGCCATCAATCCGTTTGACTACGACACGCCTATCAGCTTTGCCGATGCCGGCGATACGCGCCAGGATTCCACTCGCGCGGGCGTGCATGCGGTGCCGGCGGGCTTTGAATACGTCGCCATCCACGACGGTGCTCGCCCGCTCATTACCACCGAGGCCATCGATCACGCTATCGACGTGCTCGTGAGCGACCGCGCCCTCGACGGTGTCGTGTGCGGCCAGCCCGCAATCGACACGCTCAAGATCGTCGACGGCGACAATATCGTCGAGACGCCGCCGCGCGAACTCTATTGGGCCGCGCAGACGCCGCAGATCTTTAGCGTCGACGCCATGAAGCGCGCCCACGCCGCTGCTATCGCCGAGGGCTTTATCGGCACCGATGATTCTTCGCTGGTCGAGCGCATGGGCGGGCGCGTCCGCTGTGTCCAGAGCCCGCGCGATAACCTTAAGGTGACGGTGCCCGAGGACCTGCGTCCCGTAACCGCGATTCTGCTCGGCCGTATGGCCGAGGGAGAGGACCTTCTCCATGTTCAGTAACCTGCGCATTGGCCACGGCTACGATGTTCACCGTCTGGTGGAGGGGCGTCGATGTATTATCGGCGGGGTCGACATTCCCTACGAGCGCGGCCTGCTGGGCCACTCGGATGCCGATGTGCTCGCGCACGCTCTGGCCGACGCCATTCTGGGCGCCTGCCGCGGGGGAGACATTGGCAAACTGTTCCCCGACACCGATCCCGCCTATGAGGGCGCCGACTCGATGGTGCTGCTCGCCCGCGTGATGGACTATGCGCGCGAGCTGGGCTTTGAGTTTGTCGATGCCGACTGCACCATTGCCTGTCAGCAGCCCAAGATCACCCCGCACCGCGATGCCATGCGCGCCAACCTGGCCCATGCCCTGGGCGTTGACGTCGAAAACGTGGGCGTCGCCGCCACGACGACCGAAAAGCTCGGTTGGGAAGGCCAGGGCGAGGGAATTGGCGCCTGGGCCGTCTGCCTGCTACAGAAAACCGTTAAGGAGTAACGAATGCGTATCTACAACAGCGCTACCCATAAAAAGGAAGAGTTCCAGCCCATCGAGTCCGGCAAGGTCCGCATGTATGTGTGCGGCCCTACGGTCTACGACAACATCCACATCGGCAACGCCCGCACGTTCATTAGCTTTGATGTGATTCGCCGCTGGCTCATCGCGAGCGGCTACGAGGTCACGTTCGCCCAGAACCTCACCGACGTCGATGACAAGATCATCAAGCGCGCCAACGAGCAGGGCCGTACGGCCGCCGAGGTCGCGACGGAGTTCTCCGACAAGTTCATCGGCGTTATGCGCGCCGCCAACGTGCTCGATCCGGATGTGCGCCCCCGCGCCACCAAAGAGATTGGCCCCATGATCGCCATGATCAAGACGCTCATCGAGCAGGGCCATGCCTACGCCGCCGATAACGGCGATGTGTACTTTGCCGTGCGCAGCGATTCCAACTACGGCCAGGTCTCGGGCCGCAACATCGACGACCTTATGGTGGGCGCGCGCATCGAGGAAAACGAGGACAAGAACGATCCGCTCGACTTTGCGCTGTGGAAGGCTGCCAAGCCCGGCGAGCCCAGCTGGCCGAGCCCCTGGGGCGAGGGCCGTCCCGGTTGGCATACCGAGTGCGCCGCCATGGTGCACCGCTACCTGGGCACCCCGATCGACATCCACGGCGGCGGCTCCGACCTTGCCTTCCCGCACCACGAGAACGAGTGCGCCCAGGCCACCTGCGCCTGGCACCAGGGCTTCTCCAACACCTGGATGCACACGGGCATGCTGCTGGTCGATGGTGAAAAGATGTCCAAGTCGCTCGGCAACTTCTTTACGCTGGCCGAGGTCCTCGAGCAGCACTCCGCTGCCGCCCTGCGCCTGTTGATGCTGCAGACGAGCTATCGCTCGCCGCTCGACTTCTCCTGGGAGCGCCTGGAGGGTGCCGAGAATTCGCTCACGCGTATTGCCGGTACGGTCGAGAACCTGCGTTGGGCTGCGAACCACGCGACGGCCGACGCCGACGCGGCTGCCGCCGAAGCGTTTGCCGCCAAGGCCGCCGAGACCCGCGCCACCTTTAAGGAGTGCATGGACGACGACTTTAACACCGCCGGTGCCATGGGCGCTGTCTTTGGCTTTGTCACCGAGTGCAACCAGTATCTGGAGCGGGCGGGCGATGCTGCCGACAAGGCCGCAGCCCTGGCTGCCGCCGATACGCTGGTCGAGCTGCTCGATACGTTTGGCGTTGAGCTTCCCGAGCCTAAGGTCGAGTTGCCGCTGGGCCTGCTGGGCGTTGCCGCCGGTTTGGTTGCCTACACGGGTGACGACGTGGATGAGGCCGCTGCCAAGATTCTCGAGGCCCGCGCCGAGGCCCGTGCTGCCAAGAACTGGGATCTGGCGGATGCCATCCGCGATCAGCTCAAGGACCTGGGCCTGACGATCGAGGATACTGCCGCGGGTACTCGTATTAAGAGTCTCTAGTATTTGTCGACCGTTCGAGGTGCGGCAGATTGCCTTGAAAGAGGAGGGCATAGACCTGGTGGTCATGCCCAACGATTGAAAGGCAAGGTGCCGTGGCTCGGACGGTCGATTCTTGTTCGTTATCTATTTAAGGAGGCCGTTTTATGGCCGACAATCGCAAACGTGCACCGCGTGGAGGCAAGCAGGCTGCTTCTGGCTCGCGTCCGATTCGCCGCAACGACCGCGCTGCCACTCCCAAGGGCCAGCGCGAGCGCTCCCAAGCCCAGGCTGCGCGTTCGCAGCGAGATCGCAACCGTGACAACGTTCAGGTTCCCAAGGGCGAGTTTATCGAAGGTCGTCGTGCTGCCGCCGAGGCGCTACGCACTGGTTTTCCCATCAAGTGCGCGCTCATTGCCGAGGGCGGGGAGCGCGATGCCGCCTTGTCGCGTCTGGTCGATGACCTCAACGCCGCGGGCGTCCGCATTAAGTATGTGCCGCGCGCGCAGCTCGACGCACTGTCGAGCCATGGCGCTCACCAGGGCATTGCGCTCGAGGTTGGCAACTTCCCCTATGCCGATGTCGCCGATATCCTCGACCGCGCGGGTGACGGACCGGCGCTCGTCGTGGTGCTCGACCACGTGACCGACGATGGCAATTTTGGTGCGATCGTGCGCTCTGCCGAGGTCGTGGGCGCCGCGGGCGTCATCATCGCCAATAAGCGCGCCGCCGGTGTGACCGTCGGCAGTTACAAGACCTCTGCCGGCGCTGTCATGCACCTGCCCATCGCGCAGGTGCCCAACATCGCCCGTGCGCTCGACGACCTCAAGGCCGCCGGCTTTTGGGTGGGCGGCGCCTCCGAGCACGCCGAAGGCAGTTGCTGGAATGCTCCCTTCGAGGGCCGCGTGGCGCTCGTCATGGGCTCCGAGGGCGACGGCATCTCGCGCCTGGTGCTCGAGAAATGCGACTTTTTGACCAAGCTTCCCCAGCGCGGCATGACCGAGAGCCTCAATGTTGCCCAGGCGACCACGGCGCTGTGCTTTGAGTGGCTGCGCCGCAACGCCGGCGAGCTCATGGGGGAGGAGTAGCGCATGTCCAAAAAGAACCGTGCCAAGTCCAAGGCCAAGCGCTTTGGCGAGGGCTCGGCCAAGCCGATCGTTTCGGCCGCGACCTATGGCGTGGGCGGCAATGCGTTTGCGCAGGCCATCGCCGACCCGGTTTCGACGGTGCACTCCAATAAGCCTGAGCTGCTGGTGGTCGACGGCTACAACGTGATCCACTGCACGCCGCGCTACGAAAAGCTCGTGTACAACCATTCCGACGATCCGTATTCCAGCGACGTCCACGACATGGCTCGTACTGCGCTCATTAATGACGTAGCTGCGTTTGCCCAGGGCCGCTACGAGGCCGTGATCGTGTTTGACGGCGCGGGCAATATCTCCAGCGAGCGCCCCAACCTGCCGGCCCGCGGCGTGCGCATCGAGTTTTCGCCGACGGGCGTATCGGCCGACACCGTGGTGCAGAAGCTCTGCATCGAGGCGCGCGAGGAAGGCCGCGCGTGCTCCGTGGTGTCGAGCGACGGCACGATCCAGGCCGTCGTCATGGGTAAGGGCGTTACGCGCATCTCGAGCCGCATGCTGGTGGACGAGATCAAGCAGATAGATAACGATGTTCACGAGGCAGAGGAAGCTCCGCAGATCAAGATGACCCTGGGCAGCCGCCTGAGCCCCGATGCCCTGGCCAAGCTCAAGGCCCTGCGCGGGAGGTAGGGGATTATCCATAGAGACCCGTTTCCCAATTGGCCGGCCCGTTGATTTGTAATCAACGGACTGTGGGTTGCCGTCGCCAAAACGAATAGTTTTTGGTTTTGGCGAACGGATAAAACTATTCGTTCTGACGAATAGTTTTGAGATATGGTCGGTCGAAGGGTCTGTTGCGCCTCGTCCGCAATTCCTTTATTCTTAACTGGCTTCGCGCGAAAGCGCCAAGTGTGCCAGTGTGGCGCAACGGTAGCGCAACTGATTTGTAATCAGTGGGTTGCAGGTTCGATTCCTGTCACTGGCTCCATGAGAGTTTCGGGCCCTGTCCCCCTGAGGGACAGGGCCCGTTTCTATTTATGTCGATAAGTCAGCGTGTTTGGCGCCAACCAAGCTTCAGGTTTGACTCGATCTGTAACACGAAGAAGCTGAAAACCTTTCTTACTGTTACAGAATGAGACGTAAGCGGAGGTCTCTGCGTAATATCTCGACCTGTAACAGATAGGGGAGAAAATGTTCTCTATATGTTACAGATCGAGACAAAAGCCGTGTCGAGCTCGGCTGCCCCCCCCTGAGCGTGGATTATCGGACGTACGAGCGTGGAAAATCTCCCGCTTAGTGAATGATCGTGGATAATCTGCCACTTTGGCCTTGGGGGCACGCCAATAGTGGGAGATTATCCACGCTCGATTTCAAACGGGAGAAAATCCACGCTCGAATCTGCCGCGGAAGCCCGATCTCGACCTATATATAGGTGCAAATAAGCCGTTATCGAAGTTCGATCCTGAAGGTGTACTCCACTACACCAAAGTGTTACCTTGGGAAACGTCACCTCTGTATCCAAAACCACCGTCCTTCATATCCAAACTCAATAAAACCGCAGGTCACGGCTATATAGATACGCCCGGAACCGTGTATCTAGAGGTTTTCGTTGACAGCCCCCAAGGTTGCATCGTATTATCTTTTTTGTTCGCGGGGGCGGCGGTCCAAAAGACCAAAGGACCTGCGGATACTTGAACGATTGGGAGTTTGCCCGAGTGGTTAATGGGGACGGGCTGTAAACCCGTTGGCTCTGCCTACATAGGTTCGAATCCTATAGCTCCCACCCGTCAAGTGCCTGTATAGCTCAGTCGGTAGAGCACTTCGTTGGTAACGAAGAGGTCACCAGTTCAAGTCTGGTTGCAGGCTCCATCCGGCGGTGTAGCTCAGTTGGTTAGAGCACACGGTTCATACCCGTGGCGTCACTGGTTCGAATCCAGTCACCGCTACCATAGGTAACACGGTGGCTTCTCAATAGTATGTTGAGAGGCCACTATGGTATAAAGGCAAAGTCCCGTCCGGGGACGACCTGTTTAGAGGAGGGCTTTATGGCCAAAGAGAAGTTTGAGCGCACTAAGCCGCATGTTAACATCGGCACCATTGGTCACGTCGACCACGGCAAGACCACGCTGACCGCTGCCATCACCAAGGTTCTCTCCGAGACCGAGGGCTGCAAGGCTGACTTCACTGCGTTCGAGAACATCGACAAGGCTCCCGAGGAGCGCGAGCGTGGCATTACGATCTCCGTCTCCCACGTCGAGTACGAGACTGCTGCCCGTCACTACGCTCACGTTGACTGCCCGGGCCACGCTGACTACGTCAAGAACATGATCTCCGGTGCTGCTCAGATGGACGGCGCTATCCTGGTCATCGCCGCCACCGACGGCCCCATGGCTCAGACCCGCGAGCACATTCTGCTCGCCCGTCAGGTCGGCGTTCCCTACATCGTCGTCTTCCTGAACAAGTGCGACATGGTCGACGATGACGAGCTCATCGACCTCGTCGAGATGGAGACCCGTGAGCTCCTCTCCGAGTACGATTTCCCCGGCGACGACATCCCCGTCATCCGTGGTTCCGCTCTGGGCGCTCTCGAGGGCGACGCCAAGTGGATGGACGCTATCCGCGAGCTCATGAACGCCGTCGACGAGTACATCCCGACGCCTGCTCGTAACAACGACCTCCCGTTCCTGATGGCCGTTGAGGACGTTATGACCATCTCCGGCCGTGGTACCGTTGCTACCGGTCGTGTCGAGCGCGGTGAGCTCAAGCTCAACGAGCCCGTCGAGATCGTCGGCATCAAGGATACCCAGAACACCGTCGTTACCGGTATCGAGATGTTCCGTAAGTCCATGGACTTCTGCGAGGCTGGCGACAACGTCGGTCTGCTGCTCCGCGGCATCAAGCGCGAGGACATCGAGCGCGGCCAGGTTCTCTGCAAGCCCGGTTCGGTTACCCCGCACACCAAGTTCACCGGTGAGATCTACGTTCTGACCAAGGAGGAGGGCGGCCGTCACACCCCGTTCTTCGATGGTTATCGTCCTCAGTTCTACTTCCGTACCACCGACGTTACCGGTACGGTCAAGCTCCCCGAGGGCACCGAGATGGCTATGCCTGGTGACCACATCACCATCGAGGGCGACCTCATCCACCCGATCGCCATGGAGGAGGGCCTGCGCTTCGCTATCCGCGAGGGTGGCCACACCGTCGGTTCGGGCATCGTCTCCACGATCATTGAGTAAATTAGCTCTTTGATATAGCTGACTTAGAGAACCCGGCACTTATATGGGTGCCGGGTTCTTTTCTGCAATGGATGTTGAGCCGTTGCTGGTGTCGAGAGGATCGATAATGGTCCTGGATGCACCGTCGATTAGATCTCGATGGCTTCATTGATGTGTTCCAAATATGAATGGATCCACCGAGAACCAATTGACTCGAGGTTTTCATTGACAGCACTTACGTGGAGCTGATAAAGTAACAACTCGTGCCCGTACGGGGCGGAAATGAAAGGTTCAGGATACATGCGTACTCTAGTTACTCTTGCGTGCACTGAGTGCAAGCGCCGCAACTATACGACCACCAAGAACAAGTCGACCATGCCTGATCGTATGGAGATCAAGAAGTATTGCCCCTGGTGCCGTCACCACACGCTGCACAAAGAGACTCGCTAGTCTCTAGTCATATACGCCAGTAGTTCAATTGGTAGAGCATCGGTCTCCAAAACCGAGTGTTGAGGGTTCGAGTCCTTCCTGGCGTGCCAGTCATTATTCCGTAAGCTCCCACTTGGGGGCTTACGGTTTACTCATGTATAAGCGCATTGCGCGGAGGTAACCCAAATGGCCAACAAGAAGAACAAGAAGAAGGCACAGCAGCCGGCACCTGCCAACAACGCTGCCGCCAACTCCAAGGTTGAGGCCAAGAAGGCCGTTGCCAAGAAGAGCGAGAAGGCTGCGAAGTCTAAGAAGAACGAGAAGCCTGGTTTCTTCGCCCGCACCAAGAAGTATTTCGCTTCGGTGAAGTCCGAGATGAAGCGTGTCACGTGGCCCGATAAGAAGGAGCTCGTGAACTACTCGGTCGTCGTTTGCGCTTCTCTGATCGTCGTCGGCGTCGTCATCGCTCTGCTCGATGCTGGCTTTGGCGAGGCTCTTGCTCTGTTCTCTGGATTGAGGGGCTAAACCATGTCTAAGCGTTGGTACGTCGTTCACACTTACTCTGGATACGAGAACCGCGTTAAGTCCGATCTCGAGCATCGCATCGAGACTATGGGCATGCAGGACCGTATCTTTGATATCGAGATTCCTATGGAGCGCGTCACCGAGATTAAAGAGGGTGGCAAGCGTGAGACCAAGGATTCTAAGATCTTCCCGGGTTATGTCCTGGTTCGCATGGAAATGGATGACGACGCTTGGACGTGCGTTCGTAACACGCCTGGCGTCACCGGTTTCCTGGGCGGCAACGGCAAGCCCGCTCCGCTTTCCCGTGACGAGTACAATAAGATGACTCGTCGTCCCGGTAAGGGCGATTCGCCCAAGCGCACCTCGGTTGATATTCAGGTCGGCACGTCCGTCCGCGTCACCGATGGCCCGCTTACCGACTTTGATGGCAAGGTCTCCGAGGTTAACACCGAGGCTGGCAAGCTCAAGGTCACGCTGATGATCTTTGGCCGCGAGACGCCGGTCGAGCTCGACTTTAACCAGGTCGCTGTCATCGCTTAAGTTTTTGTCCGTTCGCGCGAGCGTGCTTCTTCTGTGACTGCTCATCTCAGGAGTGCTTCTAACACGTGCGTGCTTACGATATAGCAAGTACTTCACACTCGTGATTCGAAAGGAATGACCATGGCTGAGAAGAAGGTTGCCAACGTCATTAAGCTCCAGATTCCTGCTGGTGCAGCTAACCCCGCTCCTCCCGTCGGCCCCGCCCTGGGCGCCGCTGGCGTGAACATCATGCAGTTCTGCCAGGCCTTTAACGCCGAGACGCAGGACAAGAAGGGTGACATCATCCCCGTTGAGATCTCTGTCTACGAGGATAAGTCCTTCTCCTTCATCACCAAGACCCCGCCGGCGGCTCACCTCATCAAGAAGGAGCTGAACCTCAAGTCTGGTTCCGCTAAGCCCCAGGCCGACAAGGTTGGTCAGCTCTCCCAGGAGCAGCTCACCAAGATCGCCGAGATCAAGATGCCGGACCTCAATGCCAACGACATTGACGCCGCCAAGAAGATCATCGCCGGTACCGCCCGTTCCATGGGCGTCACCATCGCTGAGTAGCGATTTCTTATGGTAACGACGGGTGCTCCGACCTGGGCGCCCGTTAAATGTGTGCAATAGGGCACACGATACGATGTGGGAGGGCTCACGCCCGTTTAACCACAGGAGGTAATGCACATGGCTAAGCATGGTAAGAGCTATAACGCCGCTGCCGAGAAGATCGATCGCGCCACGCTCTACACCCCCCTTCAGGCTGCCAAGCTCATTAAGGAGCTCGACACCGCCAAGTTCGACGAGACCGTCGAGGCCCACTTCCGTCTGGGCATCGATACTCGTAAGGCTGACCAGAACATCCGTGGTTCCATCTCCCTGCCCCACGGCACCGGCAAGACCGTTCGTGTTGCCGTCTTCGCCGAGGGCGAGAAGGCCCGCGAGGCTGAGGCTGCCGGCGCCGACATCATCGGTTCCGACGAGCTTGTCGCCCAGATTCAGAAGGGCGAGATCAACTTCGACGCCGCTATCGCTACGCCGAACATGATGGCCAAGGTTGGCCGCATCGGTAAGATCCTTGGTCCCCGTGGCCTCATGCCGAACCCCAAGCTCGGCACCGTGACCATGGACGTCGCCAAGATGGTCTCCGAGCTCAAGGCTGGCCGCGTTGAGTACCGCGCCGACCGCTACGGCATCTGCCACGTGCCCCTGGGCAAGAAGTCCTTCACCGAGCAGCAGCTCGTCGAGAACTACGCTGCCCTGTACACCGAGATCCTGCGCGTCAAGCCCTCTTCTGCTAAGGGCAAGTACGTCAAGTCCATCTCCGTGTCTTCCACCATGGGCCCTGGCGTCAAGGTCGATCCCGCTGTCCAGCGCGACTTCCTGGCTGAGTAACTTTTAGTTACTGCCTGAGCAAAGCAAGCATTGCTAAAGAAACCCGGTTCTGCCTCGTGCAGGACCGGGTTTCTTGCTATCTCGGGCCAAAACCGCCACAAAGGTGCCTGTCCCCTTTGTGGCGGTTACCAGGGTGTTCTGGCGGTAGAGGACTCGATTGCCTCGTGGCGCTTGAGCTCGCGGCGCATGGTTTGCGAATTGAGCCAGGCTGCCTGCCAGCCACGGATGGGGTAGCGCGCTTCGTCCAGCTCAAACTGCGTATAGCCGCAGGCGTTGATGATCGTTGCCCCGCATGCGTGCTGATGTTCGCGTTGAAAGTCGCGACCATAGCATTGGTGCACATGCCCGTGCACCATGTAGTCGGGATTCCAGGATTCGAGTGCTGTGTTAAAGCATTCGAATCCTCGATGCGGCAGATCATCCAGATCGCCCACGCCGGCGGCGGGTGCATGGCTCAGCAGAATGTCGCAGCCGCCGACCATCCTCACTTTGCGGGACAGCTTGCGCACACGCTTGGTCATCTCGCGCTCGGTATACATGTTGGCACCGTCTCGGTAGCGCATGGAGCCGCCAAGCCCCGCAATGCGGACGCCGCGATACACGTACACGGTGTCTTCGACACAAATGCAGCCGCCCGGTGCATGACGTGCATAGCGGTCATCGTGATTGCCGCGTACGTAGATGAGCGGTTTGTTGATGACCGTGACCAAAAACTCAAGATAATCCGGGTCCAGATCGCCAGCAGACAGAATCAGGTCGATACCCTCAAAGCGCTCCTTGCGAAAGCACTCCCATAGGCATCGTTCTTCGGTATCGGCTATGGCAAGGATTTTCATAGGGCGCGGACCTTCGGCTCATCGTCGAGTTGCGGAATGGTGCCCACCACGTTGTCGGCCAGCCAGTCCATCTCGACGATTTGCGTGCTCGGCAGCGGGGGAAAGCCTTCGATCTGCACCACGCCGTCTTGGCTATGGAGCTCGCCGCCAAATGGATTGATGGAGCCCTCGACGATGCCATTGCGGAGCAGCTGAACAAGCTTGCGCGTCTGATAAGGCAGGCCCGGAGCGTAGCGAATGTCGATGACGCCCGAGCTCATACCATACCAGTAGTTGACGGCACGAACCTGGCTGTCGTCACTGGTCTCATCCCGGGTGCCGTGCAGCAGGCTTCGCACGATAAGCTCGTAGTATCGGCCCCAGTTCCATACCGGCATGGCGATGCCGACGACCTTGCCATCGACCAGGCGGTGGAGTCCGTAGGCCGTGGGGTCCTCCAACGACTTGGACATGTCAGCGCCGGTCATAACGCTCACGCCTTCGCGGCACATGGCCTCGGCAAGACCGCCGGCGGGCACATCGCCCCAGGTCAGGATAATTTGCGCGCGGGGGTCGAGCAGCGAGGCTCCAATCGCAAAGGCGTTGATCTCGCTAAGCGCGCCCGACGCAAAGACGGACGCGTGGTAACCAATGCGATGGTTGTCCGCCATACTGGCGGCAAGGGCGCCCAGGAGGAACTTGGCCTCGTACATCTTGCCAAAGTACGAACGGACGCTTTGGTGGGGAAGGCCGATAGAGCAGTTGAGGAACCGAACCTGGGGATACTCAACGGCAGCCCTGAGCGTGTATTCCATCAGGCGGTGCGAGGTCGAGAAGATGACGTTGTCTCCATGTTTGACAGCCGTTTCCACGGCGGCGTAGAACATGTCCGGATCGTGGCAGTCCTCGAATGCCTCGGTGCGCACGATGCCGCCAAAGTGCTCGTCGAGATACTGGCGCCCCTGGTCGTGCAGGCTGTCCCAGCTCGACGTAACGCAGGGGAATTCATAGATAAAGGCGATGCGCAGGGGGTTGGCCGCCGAGTAGACGGTCTTGTCCATAAAGAAGTTGAGCACGCCGGAGGTGGACTTGGCGGGCGCCTCTTCCTCATCGACGCTCGGTGCCTCGACAAGATCGACCTTGTCCTCGTCATTTTTGCCGGCAATGACCAGCTCGCGCCAAATCTTGCACAGGCGGTTTACGACGATGTCCGTCGGCGTATCCAGCAGGCGGTCCTGGTTGTACACGTTGAGGTAGACGAGCATGGCGTCGGCGGGCGTAATGTCCAGATGGTCGCCGCCGGCGCGCAGGTAGGCGCGTTTAAAGAGTAGGAAGGTGTGGCGCAGGTAGTCGACCTTTTTCTGTGGCCACTTTTCGACAAGGTCCTGGCCGAGCATCTTGGCGAGCGTCTCGTAGCTTCCCTCGCGCGAGAACTCGATCTCGTATAGGGGGCAGACGCGCCAAAACGCGCAGAACTCGCCGTACAGGCGACTTTCGACGGAATCCCATTTGCCGGGGTAGAGACGGGTGACCTTGGCCGAAACCGTCGGGGCGTCCAGGAATTTGAGGACGCTGACGCGCTTGTTGCCCTCCTGGACGTAAAACCGATGCATGAACTCGGTGACGATGATGGGGTCGCGATAGCCCTCGGTCACCTGGATGTCGTAGAGGTTGGACCACTTGCGGGCGAACTCGGTGTTAAATGGCAACAGGGGCATAAAGTTGCACGAAAAGGCAGACTGACGGCCCTTGGTAACCGTGCCGACGATCATTTCGAGCGGAATGTCCCTTAGGCCGACGCTCTCTCGCTGACCTAAGGGGAGCTGGGCAACGAGGCTATCGAGGTCCGTAAGGTATGGGTGCTCGCTTTGGCTGATGGCGTGACGGCGTCCCTGCTCGCCGCGCTTGCGTGCTTGACGATAGGCCTCTTCCATGGTGTCTACTCCCTTAGTCGTTTAAACAACGATATGAACCATGGTACCACGATGCGAAACCACCACAAAGGTGCCTGTCCCCTTTGTGGCGGTTTTAGGCGATGATGGGGGCGATGGCGCGGATGCAGGCGTCGGCTGCCGTGAAGGTGGTGCTATCGTCGCTGACGATAAAGATGATTTTGCCCTTGACGCCAAAGTCGCCGATCTCACTAAAGAGCACGTACGGCTCCTTGTCAAAGCCAGAGATGGGAAGCACCGCGGCCTTGGTGGCGTCGGTAAGCTCATCTGCCAGCGCATCCAGCGAGGCCCACTTGGACGTGTCCTTTACGGCAACGGGCACGGTAACGCGCCCAAAGGGCATCAAGCGCACGAGCGTGTTCTTGGAGATGTTTGAATTGGGGACGATGATGGTCTGCCCGCAGGCGTCCTCGATGGTCGTATGGCGCCAGGTGATATCTTGGACCACGCCCGACACGCCGCCGACCTCGATATTGTCGCCGGGTTTGATAATGCCCATAAACGTCACCTGCATGCCGCCGATGAGATTTGACAGCGTGTCCTGAAAGCCGAGCGAGATGGCGATGCCGCCGACGCCAAGAGCGGCGACGAGGGCGTTTGCGTTAATGCCAAAGCAGTTGTCGAGGATAAAGCTGCCGCCGATCGTCCATATGACGGCACGCGCGATGTTGATGAAGATGCTGGATGAAGGGAGTGGGTTATCGTCGCGGTTAAGCAGGTGGCGCAGGGTCTTGGACGCGACCTTGGCGGCAACGGCGGTGCCGATAGCCAAGATACCTGCCCAGATGATGTTGTGAACCCATCGTTGTGCAAAGAAATGAAGAATTGGCTCAAACAATTCCATGTAGGGAAACCTCCTAATGATCGTCCAACCATGATACCCACCAAAAAGCCCGTCCGATCACATCGTACGGGCTTCTGTGCTCGATATGGGGGTTAGCGAAAACCGCCGCAAGGGCGTCTGTCCCTTTGCGGCGGTTTTGATGTTTGCGCAGATAAAACCTGCCAAAATAAACCTGTCCCTTTTTGGCATGTCCCTTTTTGGCAGGTTTTAGCTCAGCAGCATGCGGTCGTTGGCGAGCTCGCCGCCCGAGACCTCCTCGAACTTCTGCAGCAGGTCGGCGACGGTGAGCGACTTCTTCTCGTCGCCCGCCACGTCGTAGATAACGTGGCCCTCGTGCATCATGATCAGGCGATTGCCCAGACGGATGGCGTCATTCATGTTGTGCGTGACCATGAGCGTGGTCAGGTGGTTCTCGTCGACAATCTCCTCGGTCAGATTGAGCACCTTAGAGGCGGTCTTGGGGTCAAGCGCCGCCGTGTGCTCGTCGAGCAGCAGCAAGCGCGGCTTGGTGAGCGTGGCCATGAGCAGCGTGAGTGCCTGGCGCTGGCCACCCGAAAGCAGGCCGACCTTGGCGTTGAGGCGCGTGTCCAGGCCAAGGTCCAGGCGCTTGAGCAACTCAACGTACTCGTCCTTCTCGGCCTTGGTGACGCCCCACGAAAGGCCGCGACGCTGGCCGCGACGCTTGGCGAGGGCCAGGTTCTCGGCAATCTGCATGTCGGCTGCGGTGCCGCGCATGGGATCCTGGAACACGCGGCCCAGGTACTTGGCGCGCTGCGACTCGCTCAGGCGCGAGATGTCGGTGCCGTCGAGCTCGATAACGCCCGAATCGAGCGGATATACGCCGGCAATCATGTTGAGCAGCGTGGATTTGCCGGCGCCGTTGCCGCCGATCACAGTTACAAAGTCGCCGTCGTTGAGGGTAAGGTCGACGCCGGTGAGCGCGCGCTTCTCGGTGACGGTGCCCTTGTTAAAGGTCTTCTTGACGTGCGAGAGCTTAAGCATCTGCCTCATCTCCCTTCGTGTAGGAGCTGCGGAGCTTATAGCGCTCCCAAACCACGGGCACGCACAGGGCCACGGCGACAATCACAGCAGAGAGCAGTTTCATGTCGTTGGCGTCCATGCCCAGCTGCAGCACGATGGCGCGGATGAGGAAGTAGACCACGGAGCCAAAGACGGCAGAGGCAAGACGGACGCTAAACTGCGTCAGACCGCCGGGCAGCAGGCGACCGAGCACCTCGCCGATAACAATGGCGGCAAGACCGATAACGATGGCGCCGGTGCCCATGCCA
Organism: uncultured Collinsella sp.; assembly: GCA_947001705.1. Taxonomy (GTDB): domain Bacteria; phylum Actinomycetota; class Coriobacteriia; order Coriobacteriales; family Coriobacteriaceae; genus Collinsella. The sequence goes on along the minus strand of CAMQHT010000011.1, from coordinate 29,447 downwards.
ATGTCAGCGTACTTCTGGCTCTGGCAGATGAGCGCACCCGAAAGGCCGATAAGGGCGTTGGAGAGCACGAGGGCGATCATCTTGGTGGAGTTGGTGTTGACGCCCAGGGCGCGGATCATGTATTCGTTGTTGCCGGTGGCACGCAGCGCCGAGCCGATCTCGGTGCCAAAGAACCAGTACAGGATGGCGACGATGGCCACGGCCAGCACAATGCCCAGGATAATGGCAACAGTGGACTGCGGCAGGCCCGTCATGTGGCTGACGGATGAGAAGATGGTGCCCTTGGCAAGGATGGGCGTATTGGACTTGCCCATGATGCGCAGGTTGATGGACCACAGACTGATCTGCGTAAGGATTCCGGCGAGGATTGCGGGAATCTCAAAGACGGTGGTCAAGATGCCTGTGACGGCGCCCGCGATGGCGCCGGCGCACATGCCGGCCAGCACGGCGAGCAAGGGGTCGACGTTATTGTTGACGATGAGCACGGCGCAGACACAGCCGCCGAGGGCAAAGCTGCCGTCGCAGGTCATATCGGGGATGTCGAGCAGGCGGAACGTGATAAACACGCCAAGCACCATAATGCCCCAGAGGACGCCCTGCGAAACGGCGCCCTGCAATGCAATGAGCATGCTTCATACCTCCTAGGATAGGGTGGACACGTGATTTTCCATAATAGCGGTACCAATGCCTAAAAGAGCGGCGGACAGACGTTTTGTTTTACCTGAAACAAGCAGGGCGAACGCCGGCCTTTAGCGTTCGCCCCAATGACTCAGATATTGAATAACGCAGCCGTGGCGCGCGTGCGGGCCCTAGACGCGTTATTCGTCCAGAGCGGAAAGGTCGATACCCAGAGCCTCGGCCATCTCGTCGTTCTTGACGACGACCAGGTCCTTGCTCGAGAGGTGCTTGATCGGCATATCCTCGGGCTTGGCCTCGCCCTTCAGGATCTTAACGGCCATCTCGCCCGCGGCGTAGCCCAGGTCCTTATAGTTGATGGAGAGGGTGAACAGGCCGCCGGCCATGCACATACCCTCCTCGCCAGTCACGAAGGGGAGCTTGTTCTCCTTGCAGATCTGGCCGACCTGCGAAGCACCCGCGGCGATGGTGTTGTCAGTGGGGGAGTAGAGTGCGTCGACCTTGCCCACGGCGGACTCGACGACGGACTGAATCTCGTTGGAGCTCGAGACGGTGAAGTCGGTGTACTCGAGGCCCAGCTTGTTGAGCTCCTTCTTGGCGGCCTTGATTTGGACGTCGGAGTTGGACTCGGCGGTGCAGTAGAGCAGGCCGACCTTCTTAACGTCGGGCAGGACCTTCTGCATCATCTCGAGCTGCTCGGCGACCGGGGTGAGGTCGGAGGCGCCCGTGACGTTGGTGCCGGGCTTGTCGTTGTCCTGGACCAGGCCGGAGGCGGCGTAGTCGGTGATGGCGCAGCCCACGATGGGGATATCGGCCGTGGCGCCGGCGGCAGCCTGCGCGGCGGGCGTGGCGATGGCATAAATCAGGTTGACGTTGTCGCCCACAAACTTGTCGGCAATGGACTTACACGTGGACTGGTCGTTCTGAGCGTTCTTCTGGTCGATCTTGACCTTAAGGCCGCTCTCCTTGATGGCCTTGACAAAGCCATCGTTGGCGGCGTCGAGTGCGGAGTGCTCGGTGAGCTGCAGAACGCCGATGGTGTAGTCGGAACCGGCGGCAGCAGAGCCGGAACCAGAGTTGCCGCCGCATCCGGCGAGCGGGGCGAGCGCGAGCAGACCGGCGGAGACCAGAAGGCTCCTGCGGCTGATGGTGATGTCCTTCATATCATTACCCCCAGTATAAAAATGGCTGGAAACACTGCACTGGGACAAAGTGCAAGTGGAACTATAGTAGCGCTGATGTCCATTTTTACAACAGCCTGGCGGGTTTTTTAATACAGAATCGGATGGGCGGTACGGGTAGTCGAATGGGCGGCGGAGGGTCTTATGCGGCGGAGGAGGCATCGTCCTCGTCCAGGGCGGCGAAGAGCTTCTTGCCGTCGAGGAGACGTGTGGTGACGTTTCTCATTCGGCCGATCTCTACGGTACGCAACGTGTCATCGCCGCCTCGCGCGTCATAGACCGTTCCCAGCAAATACGAGATGCCGTCTCGTTGCTTGATGGCAAAGGGCCGGAGTGTCATCCGTGCCACTTCGACCTCTCCGCGTGCCGTGACACTCGAAATATCAAAACTCACCGTGGTTCCGTGGTCGATGGCCTGCTCGATGAGCTCGCAGGCATCGATGCGCTTGACGGGCGTGCGTGTGGCCTTGGTGGATTTGTCGCCTGCGCTTGGAGCAGGCTCGGGTGCATCGAGGTAGCCGCGAACGTCGGCACTCGCCATGGCGACCAGGTGCTGCGCCATGCTCTTTCGAATGGCGATGGGCGTGGAGCGGTTGCGCATGACCATGCCGTGGAGCCGGATGATCTCTTCGTCGGTGAGCGGACGGGTCAAGAGTCGATAGCCCACGCCGCGCTTGTACTCAATTTCGTATCCGGCATGGCGAAGTGCGGAGATGGCGGTGTAGATGCTGCGCCGCGCCGCCGAGATGGGCATGCGGGCGGGGTCGTCGGGATGGGCGAGGCGCCGGATCAACTCATCGGAAAGCATGGCCTTGTCCTCGCCGGTGTTTTCGCTTAATAGTTGCAGGATGCGAACGGCGCGATAGGCTGCCATCGAGGCGGCGCCCCTCGTCGTGGTCTCGTAAGTTTCAACAGCGGTTTCGGTCATGGCGCCCACGTCCTTTCCGTTTTGGGTGGCGACGGTATGGAGCCTAGGACGCGGGGCTTTCCCAGGGGTGCAGGACGCCCTGGGCGGTCGGTAGCCGTCGGCAAGCGGCGGGTCGAGTTTTCAACAGCCCTGCCCAACTGACCAAAAACTTGCCAAAAGCTTGACGGATGCTGTTGAAAAAAGCGCCCCTCGGCTTGCCGAGAGGCGCTGGCGTGATGCGCTGGAACGTGTTTGGTGGCGCTGTGGCGATTAGAAGTCGGCGTTGCCCACGGTGCGCGGGTGCGGCAGGACGTCGCGGATGTTGCCCACGCCGGTCAGATACATGACCAAGCGCTCGAAGCCCAAGCCGTAGCCGGCGTGCTTGCAGGAACCGTAGCGGCGCAGGTCAAGGTAGTACTTGTACTGCTCGGGATTCATGCCCAGGTCCTTGATGCGGGCCTCGAGCAGATCCAGGCGCTCCTCGCGCTGGGAGCCGCCGATAATCTCGCCGATACCCGGCACCAGGCAGTCGGCGGCGGCGACGGTCTTGCCGTCCTCGTTCATGCGCATGTAGAACGCCTTGATCTCGGCCGGGTAGTCGGTTACGAAGGTCGGGCGCTTAAAGTGCTCCTCGGTCAGGAAACGCTCGTGCTCGGTTTGCAGGTCGATGCCCCAGCTCACGGGATAGTCAAACTTGTGACCGGCGGCGACGGCCTGCTCCAGGATTTCGACAGCCTCGGTGTAGGTAACGCGGGCAAAGTCGGAGTTTGCCACATGGTCCAGGCGCTCGATCAGGCCCTTGTCCACAAACTTGTTGAGCATATTGAGCTCGTCGGGGCAGGTGGCCATAACGTCCTTAAGGACGTACTTGAGCATGGCCTCGGCGTTATCCATGTAGTCGTTCAGGTCGGCAAAGGCCATCTCGGGCTCGATCATCCAAAACTCGGCGGCGTGGCGCGTGGTGTTGGAGTTTTCGGCGCGGAAGGTGGGGCCAAAGGTGTACACGTCGCCAAAGGCCATGGCAAAGTTCTCGGCATTGAGCTGGCCGGACACGGTAAGGCTCGCGTGCTTGCCAAAGAAGTCTTGGCTCCAGTCGACCTCGCCGGACTCGGTGAGGGGCGGATTTTTGGGGTCGAGCGTGGTCACGCGGAACATCTCGCCGGCGCCCTCGCAATCACTCGTGGTGATGATAGGGGTGTTGACGTAGACAAAGCCCTGCTCCTGGAAGAAGCGGTGGATGGCGGCAGCCGCGACAGAACGGATGCGGAACACGGCACGGAACAGGTTGGTGCGCGGGCGCAGGTGCTGCTGGGTGCGCAGGAACTCGACGGTTGCGCGCTTCTTCTGCAGCGGGTAATCCGGGGCGCTGACGCCCTCGACCTCGATGGAGGTGGCAGAAAGCTCGAAAGGCTGGGGTGCATCGGGGGTCAGCTTGACGGTGCCGGTGCAAATGAGTGCGGCCGAGACGTTTTGATGGGCGATCTCGTCGTAGTTGTCGAGCGCCTCGCGGTTCATGACGACCTGCAGGTCGCGGAAGCAGCTGCCGTCGTTGAGCGTAACAAAGCCAAAGTTCTTCATGTCGCGGACGGACTTGACCCAGCCGGCAACGGTGACGGTCTGGCCACCGAGCGACTCGGCATCGACATAGAGCTGCGCGATTTTGGTGCGGTTCACGTATCCTCCCATAACGGTTGAATGATAGTTATCCATACAGTTCGATATTCTAGCAGCTCGGCTCATTTGGGCTATACAGATAAGGCATTGGCGGGATGGTTTTTCAAACGAAAAGCGCCCGCGGCCAAATGGTCGCGGGCGCTTGACGAGGTGCCTTTTGGTTGTGTGGCGCGGGGCCTGGCTACTTGGTCTTGGCAACCAGCAGCGGGTCGCCAAGCTTGACGAGCGGATTGCCGCCGATAAGCGTTCCGGACTCGCCGACATGGTCGATGCTCTTGAGGCGATCGAGCTCAGAGACGATGACGGTCACGATGTCCTCGTGACCAGCGGCCTTAATGGCCTCGCGGTCGAAGCTGATGAGCGGCTGGCCTGCCTTGACCACATCGCCCATCTCGACAAAGCGGGCAAAACCCTTGCCGTTCATTTCCACGGTGCCCAGGCCAACATGGATGAACACGCGAAGACCGTCCTCGGTAATCATGCCGATGGAGTGGTTGGTGACGGTGGTGGCGCCGATACGGCCGTTGGCGGGGGCGTAGATGGTGCCGGTAATTGGTTCGATGCCGTAGCCCTGACCGAGCATGCCCGAGGCGATGGTCTCGTCGGGAACTTCACTCAGATTGACGAGCACGCCGTTGACGGGAGCGTAGATGACGCCTTCGCGGGTGGCGAAGCTTGCTGCGGGCGGAACGGACGCCTCGCCCGACGAAGTGAACGTGGACTTGAGCGAATCGAGCAGACCCATAGATGCCTCCAACGTATCAGGCGCGCATGTTGCACGCGTGTGGTTTGCCGGAAACGTTTCGTACGTGTTTCCCAGCACAGTCAGCGTCCCTATTTTACGCTGCCCAACGATACCTCTGAACAGCGATTTTGTGATATATCAGTTGAAGGCCAACTTATTGCGGGGGTGTTTCTGCGCCACGGGCTCAAGTGGGGTACGCTAAGGTGCGAAAAACGAGTGCGCATAATCTGCGCGAAGGGAGCACATATGATTGTCGAGAACCATGCGCTGTGGGGCGAGGAGCCGACCGAGGATTATCCGGCGACGTTTACGTATCTGGGTGCCGAGCCGCTGCCCGACAAGCCCAATGGCCGCCGCCCCGCGGTGATCATCTGCGGCGGAGGCGGGTTTACGCATATCGCTCCGCACGAGCAGGACCCGGTGGCGTTTGCATTTTTGGACCGCGGCTACCAGGCCTTTGTGCTCAACTATGTGACGAGCGCCACGGGCGACGTGAGCTTTCCGCATCCGCAGGCGGACCTCGCCAAGATGGTCGCTACCGTGCGCGCCAACGCCGACGAGTGGCATGTCGATCCCAAGCGCGTGTGCATCGTGGGTTTCTCGGCGGGCGGCATGATCTGCGCCTCGTTGGCAACGCAGTGGAAGACCGGACCCTTCGCGGGCCTTGCCGGGGCTCGTCCGGAGGATATTCGTCCCGACGCCGTGGTGCTGGGCTATCCGTTGCTCGACCTTGCCTATGTGCGCGATATGCAGACGCGCGACCCGCGCATCGACCTGCGCGTGCCCAAGACGGGTGGCAAGACGGGGCGCGATTTGCTCAACGACTATCTGTCGATGGTGACGGGCGGCGAGGCGACCGATGAGCACCTGACCGACATTTGCCCTACCACGCACGTTTCGCGCCAGATGCCCCCGACCTTTGTGTGGGGCGTTTCGGACGACAAGACGGCGCCGATCGCGCAGGTCTACCCGTTTGCGCAGCGCATGGCCGAGGAGGGTGTTGCATGCGAGATGCACGTCTTTGACCAGGGTGGCCACGGCCTTTCGCTCGGCAACGCCAATACCGCGGTCGACAACGAGGACAAGCAGGTGGCGGTCCGACCTTGGATTCGCCTAGCCTTCCGCTTCCTGGAGCGCCACGGTTTCTAGACCGCGCAGCACGAGAGTGGATAATCTCCCATTTTTTGGTCTGCTTTTCGACAAAAAAGGGGGATTATCCACTCTCGTGAGATGGGCGTCTGATGGCTTTCCTTGTTGTATTTCTACCAGACGGTGAACTGGGCGTTTTCCGTGTTCCAATGGACATCGCGAACGTAGTCGCGCACGCCCGTCGCATCTCGTGCTTCGAACAACTCAAGAATATGAGCATGTTCGTTGTTGGCTTTATTGAGCAGCTTACACGCCGTCTCCTGGTCAACAGTCTCGTAATCGCGCTTGATAAAGCAACGCTCGAGCTGCGAGATCATATCGCGCAGACGGTCGTTGCCACAGCGGTTGAAGTACGTAAGGTGAAAGTCTCGCTGAATGTCGTCATACTTACGGATGAGACCGCCTTGGATCGCGAGGTCCATGGAGCCGACGAGAAATTTCAGCTGCGTAATATCGTCGTCAGTTAGATTCGGACAGGCGAGATATGCGGCCTGCCCGTCGAGCGGCCCCATAATCTCAAAGACTTCAACGGCGTTTTGCTGATCGAACCCACGGACGCGGAATCCGCGGCGGGGGAGATTGTCCAGGTAGCCATCGCTTGCCAGCTGGATGAGCGCCTCGCGGACCGGCGTGCGCGACACGCCCATGGCATCGCAGATCGCTTGCTCGCTCAGCCGGTCGCCGGCGGACAACTCGCCGGCGTCAATACGGCTCGAAATATAGTCGTATACGTGGTCCTTCAGGGGCCTTCTGAGCGTTTCCATGAGCTTGTGTTCCTTAACGGTATATTTCTAAAATTAAATACGTTTCGCTTGAATAGCTCAGTCGAATTATAGAACGACCAGCTAAATCGTGCTACTTTGCGCCGATAAGCAGGAATACGCTTACCGAGGATTATCTACCGTTCGGGATTGTATACAATATACAAAACAGCAAAGACACCCTAAGATAAAGCCATCGGAAGGAAGGCGGACGCAAGGAAGTCCGCTCAGTACTATGAGATCCAAGGAGGATCATCATGACCAAGTTCAGCCACGTCATCATCCGTCGTCCCGGCAAGTCCCTGAGCAATGGCATCACGAGCGCTCCCGAGCTTGGCCAGCCCATCTACGAGCGCGCTATCGAGGAGCATTACGATTACGAGCACGCACTCGAGCAGTGCGGCGTTGACGTGTCGGTGCTGCCGGCACTCGAGCAGTATCCCGACAGCTGCTTCGTCGAAGATCCGGCCGTTATCACTCGCTGCGGCGCCATCATTACCAACCCCGGCGCCGATAGCCGCAACGGCGAGAAGGACGAGATTGAGCCGGCCGTCCGTCGCTTCTTTGACGACGAGCATGTCAAGCACATCGTTTCTCCGGGCACGCTTGACGGCGGCGACGTCATGATGGTCGGTGACCATTTCTACGTCGGTCGCTCCGCTCGTACCAACGAAGAGGGCATTCGCCAGTTCTGCGAGATTCTCGAGGGCTGGGGCCTCGAGGGTTCTGAGGTTCCGCTGGAGGAGGTCCTGCACCTCAAGACGGGCGTCAACTACATCGAGGACAACAACATGCTCGTCTCTGGTGAGTTCATCGATAAGCCCGACTTTGCCCAGTACAACAAGATCGTCGTGCCCGAGGACGAGGCGTACGGCGCAAACTGCATCTGGGTCAACGGTACGGTCATCGTTGCCGAGGGCTATCCGACTGTGCTCAAGGCCGTGCAGGATCTGGGCTACAAGACACTCGTCGTTGACACCTCCGAGTATCGCAAGGTCGACGGCGGCCTTTCTTGCCTGTCGCTGCGCTTCTAACGCGATAGCTGTAACAGTCTGATGATCGCTTGACCGATGGCCCGGCACCCGATTCGGGACGTCCGGGCCATCTTTCGTTCGATCACATGATGAAGGGGGTGCACATACAATGGCCTCTAAAGCTCAAAATGAAGAGATTATCGACCCTAATGGCCTCGATCTCTTTCGTCTGACCATGATGGTTATTACCGCCAGTATTTGTGGCGGCATCTTTTCGCTTGCCGGCGATATGGCAGCAGGCGGGGCAAATACCGGTGCGGTTATCGTCTCGTGGGGAATTTGCTTTATTGGCGTCTTTGCGCTGATGATGGTGTTCAACGGTTTGTCTCAGGCCCGTCCCGACCTGACCGGCGGCATCTATGCATACGCTGCGGCCGGTTTTGGCGATTACATTGGATTCAACTCCGCTTGGGGCTACTGGATCAGCGCATGTCTTTCCAACGTGAGCTTTGCGCTCTTGCTGTTTAGCGCGCTGGGCTATTTCTTCCCCGCGTTTGGCGCGGGTAACAACCTGCTTTCTATCGTCTGCGCCAGCGTGTTTTTGTGGTTCCTTACCGCCCTTGTGCTTCGTGGCGTTAAGGAGGCTGCGGGCATTAACACAATCGTCACGTTGGCGAAGCTGGTGCCGTTGGGGCTCTTTGTGCTGAGTATCGTGCTCCTGGGTAAGTTCAACGTCGATATCTTTATGGACAACTTCTGGGGAGAGCCGGCTGGTCCTGGCTTTGGCGAGCAGGTTGTCTCGACCATGATTGCCCTTGTCTGGGTCTTCACGGGCATCGAGGGCGCTGTCGTTATCTCGGGCCGTGCTAAGTACGTGCGTGACGTCGGCCGCTCGACGGCGCTCGGATTTGCGGCTGTATTCACGCTGTATCTGATCATCTCGATGCTGTCGCTCGGCATTATGCCGCGCGAGGAGATGGCATAGCTTGCAACGCCCTCCATGGCGGGAATTCTCGAGTGCGCAATCGGTCCGGTTGGTGCTGCCATCGTAAACCTTGGCGTTATCCTTTCGCTGGTCGGCGCGCTGCTGGGCTATGTCATCATTGCGTCCGAGACGCCGTTCGAGGCGGCGCGCCAGGGATCCTTCCCTCTGGCGTTTGCCAAGACGAACAAGCACGACGCCCCGGTGGTAACGGTTCTCGTGAGCTCCGGCATTACGCAGCTCTTCTTGATCGTGTCGTATGTGGCGGCGAGCACCTACCAGTTCTTCTATAGCTGCGCAGTCAACACGATTCTGGTTCCGTATGTCTGCTCGGCTGCCTATTACATGGTGATTGGTTGGAAGAAGGAGCATCTGGACGGACCGCATGCGCCAAGCGTCGGCAAGGCGCGATTCTTCGGCACGCTCGGCTTCATTTACACATTGTTCCTTGTGTGGTCGACGGGCCTCCAGGGCGTCATGATCACGACGATCCTTTTTGCTCCGGCCATTCCCGTTTATATGCTGGGCGAGCGAGGTCGCGGTAAGCCGGTACTTCCGCACCTGCACGACAAGCTGATCGCAGCGGTGGTCATTGTCGTGGCGGTCATCTCGCTGTATCTGCACTTTGCCGGCATTGCGCCGATAGTCTAAGACTGCGGCAAGCTTCATCGCTTGGTAAGCCGACGGAGGCGTCGCGTGCCGGTGCCGTTCGGTAATCCTTAACTGACGTGGGCCTCTGTAACGTGCCTTTGTGAGCGCCCACCAAGCCTGCGCAGGTGACATTTGTTGCCAGCGCGGGCTTTTGCAGTTGCGGTGGAATAGTTCCTGTTTTACTGGTTAAAGCATCAAGCGGGAACTATTCCACCGCAACTTGTTTTGATTCGCTGGGGGACGGAGGAAGCGACGATCCGGAATCCACCTGCACGGTCGTCGCTCCGCATCCCGTCCGTTGGCGCAAATGGTGCCAAATGTAACCTGTCCCCCTTGCACGCTTGTCCCCCTTGCACCAATCTGTTGATTGAACGTCGTTGCGTGTTCACGGTTTCTGGGCAAGCCGTCTCGCAGCAAAGTAGACTAGATGGCCATTTCAAAAAGTCTGCTTAGAGGAGGAGCCATGCTTGAGGGTACGTATGTGGTTTCGGCCCAGACGCCGGTGGGGAGTAGACGCGGCGAGGTGACGTTTTCGCATGGGGTGAACGGCGCGTTCAGGGCAGTGCTAAACGTCAGGGGTCTCAATATCGCTCTCTCGGGTGCCCGCGCTGAGTGCGATTTCTTTGAGCTCTCGGGTACTATCTCCCACGTCTTGATGGGCAAGGTGCCCTTTACATGCACGGGGTCGGTCGAGGGTGATCGACTCACCGCTACCGCGCGGTCGGGTTCCGTTTCGATCTCGCTGAGCGGTATGCGCAAAGAGCTTTCGGGGCGCACGGCATAAAGTTTGCGCAGGTAAACATCGGTATTTGACTTTATAAAATAGTTCAGAGCGCTATCATTTGGCGTTACGAGTTGGTTAGCCCCGGTAAACGGTTAGCCGCGTCTAACGAAAGGATGAGCGCGTGAAGCTCGATACGCTCGAGATTGGAAAGGACGCCGTTGTCGCATCGGTGGCATCGGACGATCAGGCACTCCGACAGCATATTTTGGACATGGGCCTAACACCGGGCACCGAAGTCACCATGATGAAGTACGCCCCTATGGGCGATCCACTCGAGATTCGCCTGCGTGGCTACGAGTTGACGCTGCGCAAGGACGATGCCGCTCGCATCGAGCTCGTGGGTATCCACGACACCGATACGGGTCCGCGCGCTAACGCCGCAATCGGCACGACGGAGCACCCGGCACTGGGCGAGGGCACGTATTCGCCCCGCGCGGCCAAGACGGCCGTGCCCGAGGGTGCGCCGCTGCATTTCGCCCTCGCCGGCAACCAAAACTGCGGCAAGACCACGCTGTTCAACCAGCTGACGGGCTCCAACCAGCATGTCGGTAACTTTCCTGGCGTGACGGTCGACCGCAAAGATGGCGCCATCCGCAACCACCCCGAGGCAAGCGTTACCGACCTGCCCGGCATTTACTCTCTGTCGCCGTACACGGGCGAGGAGATCGTAAGCCGCCAGTTTATCCTGGATGAGCACCCCGACGCCATCATCGATATCATCGACGCCACCAACATCGAGCGTAACCTGTACCTGACGCTGCAGCTTATGGAGCTCGATCGCCCTATGGTTATCGCGCTCAACATGATGGACGAGGTGACGGCCAACGGCGGCGCCGTGGACGTCAACCTGCTCGAGAGCCTGTTGGGCGTGCCCGTTGTCCCCATTAGCGCTGCCCGCAACGAGGGTATCGGCGAGCTGGTGGAACATGCTCTGCACGTGGCGCGGTTCCGCGAGCGCCCCGGTCGCCTGGACTTCTGCGCGCCCGATGGTCCAGACGGCGGCGCGCTGCATCGCTGCATTCACGGCATCGCCAACCTTATCGAGGACCATGCCGCGACGGCCCACATCCCGGTGCGCTTTGCGGCGACCAAGTTGGTTGAGAGCGATGAGCTGGTGACCGAGGCACTTCATCTGGACCGTAACGAGCTCGACGCCATCGAGCACATCATTACCCAGATGGAGGGCGAAGCCGGCACCGACCGCCTGTCCGCACTGGCCGACATGCGCTTTACCTTTATCGGCGACATGTGCGGGCGTTGTGTTGTCAAGCCGCACGAGAGCCGCGAGCACGTGCGCTCCGTCAAGATCGACCGCATCCTGACGGGTCGCTACACGGCCATTCCGGCGTTCCTGGTGATCATGGGCCTCGTATTTTGGCTGACGTTTGGCGTGATCGGCGCGGCGTTGCAGGGCCTCATGGAGGACGGCATCGCTGCCGTCATCGCATCGGCTGATGCGGGTCTCAAGGCGTTCGGCACCAATGACGTAGTGCGCTCGCTAGCTGTCGACGGCGTGCTCACGGGCGTGGGCAGCGTGTTGACCTTTCTGCCGATCATCGTCGTACTTTTCTTGTTCCTCTCCATTCTGGAAGACTCGGGCTACATGGCGCGCGTGGCCTTTGTCATGGATAAGGTATTGCGCCGCTTTGGTCTGTCGGGCCGCAGCTTTGTGCCCATGCTCGTCGGTTTTGGCTGTACCGTGCCGGCCATCATGTCGACCCGCACACTCCCGTCCGAGCACGACCGCAAGATGACCGTTATGCTCACACCGTTCATGAGCTGTTCGGCCAAGCTGCCGGTCTACGGCCTTCTGTGCGGGGCGTTTTTCCCGCAGGCGACGGTTCCCGCCATGGTCTCGCTCTATCTGATCGGCATTGTGGTCGGCTGCATCGCGGCTCTGGTGCTCAACCGCACGGCATTTAAGGGCGACCCCGTGCCGTTTATCATGGAGCTCCCCAACTATCGCTTGCCGAGCGTTAAGACGACGGTGATGCTGGCATGGGATAAGGCCAAGGACTTCATCACCAAGGCCTTTACCATTATCTTTGCCGCTACGGTGGTCATCTGGTTCCTCCAGACGTTCGACATCCGCTTTAATGTGGTCGCCGATCAGTCGCAAAGTCTGCTTGCGGGCCTTGGTAGCATCATCGCGCCGGTGCTGGCGCCGCTCGGCTTTGGCGACTGGCGTGCATCGACGGCGCTCGTCACCGGACTTATCGCCAAGGAGAGTGTCATCTCGACCCTCACGGTGCTTTTGGGTGCAACGTCGCCCGCGGCACTGTCGACCATGTTTTCGCCGTTTACCGCTTACGTGTTCCTGGTCTTTACGCTGCTGTACCCGCCCTGCGTAGCGGCAATCGGCGCCGTTAAGAGCGAGCTGGGCGCGCGCTATGCCGTTGCCGTGTTCGCGTTTCAGGTGACGGTCGCCTGGATCGTGGCGTTTGTCGTGCATTCGGCGGGCATATTGCTGGGGTTGGCTTAGCTATTTATTGACGGCGCAACCCCTGTGTATTGAGTTGATTGCGGCCCCGCATCTGTTGCTGACGGATGCGGGGCCGTTGCTATATAATCGCCCACCGCTCAAGACAATCGGAGAGGTTTCCTACATGACTCAGACAAGGCAAGATGGCATCTCACTCAAGCAGTGGCTCCCGCTTATCGGGCTCGCCTGCTGCGCGTTCGTATTCAACACGTCGGAGTTCATGCCCATTGGCCTGTTGACCGACATTGCCGCGTCGTTCTCGCTTACCGAGTCCCAAGCCGGCATCATGATCTCGGTCTATGCTTGGGGCGTCATGCTGCTGTCGTTGCCGCTTATGGTGTTCGCTTCGCGCTTTGAGTTCAAGCGCATGCTGCTCGGCGTGCTCGCCGTGTTTTCTCTGGGTCAGTTCCTGTCCGCTGTGGCACCGACATATCCCATCCTGGTCTGTGCGCGCCTGGTGGTCGCTTGCGCACATGCCGTGTTCTGGTCGGTCGCCTCTATCATGGCCTCGCGCCTGGTCGACGCCCGCCACGGGGCGCTCGCCATCAGCATGATCGCCACGGGCTCGTCCATCGCGCAGATCTTTGGCCTGCCGATCGGCCGCGCCATCGGCCTGGCCGTGGGCTGGCGCATGACGTTTGCCGTGGTCGGGGCCCTCTCGGCTGTCGCGGTTGTCTACCAGGCTGCGGTGTTCCCGGCTATGCCGGTGGGTGAGCGCTTTACGCTCAAACAACTTCCCGAGCTGCTCAAGAACCCGTTCCTCATCGCGCTTTATGCGGTCACGGTCTTTATGGCGACCGGCTATTATGCGGGTTACAGCTATATCGAGCCGTTCCTGGCACAGGTCGCGCACGTCGACGCGGGCGCCATCACTATGACGCTGACGGCGTTCGGCTGCTCTGGTCTGCTCGGAAGCTGGCTGTTTGGCCGCCTGTTCGATGGGCACCGGTTCCCGTTTCTCGCGATTACGCTCTCCGGCGTCCCGGTGGCTCTGCTGCTCATGGGTCCGGTTGCACCGTCGCTCGTCGCCGTTCTCGCTGTTTGCGCGCTATGGGGCTGCTGCTCCACGGCCTTTAACGTGGCGTTTCAGGCCGAGCTCATCAAGTACACGCCGGCAGACTCGTCGGCCGTCGCCATGTCGATCTTCTCGGGCCTGTTCAATCTGGGTATCGGCACGGGCACCGCAATCGGTGGCGCCGTGGTTTCGGGTCCCGGTATCGCTTGGATTGGCTTCGCGGGCGGGGCGATTACCGTCGTGGGCGTCATCCTCGCCATCACGGTAATGTTTCCGGCCATACGCCGCATGTGACAAAGGGACAGTCCCTTTGTCACATGCGGGCTTTTTTAGCTGCCCCATGTCCTGAATTGAGCTGCTTGCCACGAAATGGGCCTATCTACTAGTTTTTAGTGTTTACCCTCGACCACGTTGGGAAGTACGAAATTAAAACTGCAGGTAGAAAGCTTGTCGGTTTTACAAAAACGCGGGCGTGGTCGACCCGTGCGGGTCAAACGTAGTAGATGGGCCGCTTTCGTGGCGCGGCATAATCGAATGTGACAAAGGGACAGTCCCTTTGTCACATTCGGCATACAATGGGTGGCGTTGCGTGAAAGATTGTCGGGAGGTTGCTATGTGGGCATACGAGACGACGTTCTATCAAATCTATCCGCTGGGCTTTTGCGGAGCTCCGCGCGAAAACGCCGCGCCCGTTGCCGATGATGAACTCGCCCAGGCTGCCAACGCCGCGCCCAACCCTGATGCGCCCATCATGAAAATCGCCCAATGGGCCGACTACCTGCAAGAACTCGGTATTGGCGCTGCGCTCATTAACCCGCCGCTCGAATCCGACAGCCATGGCTACGACACGCGCAGTCTGCGCCATATCGATCGTCGCCTGGGCGGGGATGCCGACTTTGCCGCCGTGTGCGAGACGTTGCATGCCCACGGCATCCGCGTGGTGCTCGATGCGGTCTTCAACCATGTGGGCCGTGGCTTTTGGGCCTTCCGCGATGTGCAGGAGCGCAAGTGGGACTCGCCCTACAAGGACTGGTTCCACATTAGCTTTGACGGCGACTCCTGCTATGGCGACGGCTTTTGGTACGAGGGCTGGGAAGGCCATTTTGAGCTCGTGAAGCTCAACCTGCAAAATCCCGCCGTGGTCGACTACCTGCTCGAGTCCGTGCGCCGTTGGGCCGACGTATTTGGCGTCAACGGCCTGCGCCTGGACGTTGCCTATATGCTCGACCGCGACTTTATGCGCCGCCTACACTCCTTTACCCGTGAGCTCAAGCCCGACTTTGTGCTGATCGGCGAGACGCTCCACGGCGACTACAATCAGATCGTCAACGACGAGATGCTCGACTCCTGCACCAACTATGAGTGCTACAAGGGCCTGTACTCCAGCTTTAACTCGGTCAATATGTTCGAGATCGCACATTCGCTGCACCGTCAGTTTGGCGGCGACCCCTGGTGCATCTACCGCGGCAAGCACCTGCTGTCGTTTGCCGACAACCACGACGTGCCGCGCCTGGCGAGCATCCTCACCGACAAGTCCTGTCTGCGCCCCGCCTATGGCATGCTCTTTGGCATGCCGGGCATTCCGTGTGTCTACTATGGCAGCGAGTGGGGGATTGCCGGCGAAAAGGACGGCCCCGATGGCGACTGGGCGCTGCGCCCTGCGCTCGATGAGCCTGCGCCCAACGAGCTGACGGCGTTCATTACGCAGCTCACGCACCTGCGCTCGACAGACGATGCGGCGGCACGCGCTCTCAACTACGGTGCGTACCGCAACGTGGTGATTCAGAACAAGCAGCTGCTGTTCGAGCGCGCCTGTGACGATGCGACGGTGCTCGTGGCGGTCAATGCCGTGAACGAGCCCTATACCTTTGGAGCCGGCGAACTCAACGGCTCCTTCGTTGACCTGCTTGCCGACGATGCGCCCACGGTCGAGCTGCCGGGCTCCCTTGAGCTTGCGCCCTACGAGGTGCGCTATCTGTTGAGGGCCTAGGCCATGCCTGTGTCTGACGAGGGCTATCAACATATTGAGCATGGGTTTGAGCCCGTGTTCGACCAACACTCGCGCGTTTTGGTGCTCGGGTCGTTTCCCTCGGTGCTTTCGCGCGCCAATGCCTTTTATTACGGCAACCCTCAGAATCGCTTTTGGCGCGTGATGGCCGCGTGCCTCGGTGTGCCCGTGCCGCCCAACGAGGGAGACTCTTTGGCGAGCGGCGAGCCCGCGACGCTCGACGCCTCGGTTGCTGCCAAGCGGGCTATGCTGCTTAACGGTGGCGTAGCCCTGTGGGATGTGATCGAGAGTTGTGACATCAAGGGCTCGAGTGACGCCAGCATCAAAAACGTTGTGCCGGCTCGCGTTGAGCTTATCACGAGCAACGCGTCCATTGAGCAAGTGATATGCAACGGCGGTACGGCGGGGCACCTCTACAAGCGCTATCTGCAGGAGCGGACGTGCCTGCCCGCTGTCGTATTGCCGTCAACAAGTCCCGCTAACGCGGCATGGCGCCTGGAGCGCCTTGTTGAGCGCTGGCGCGAGGCCGTTGACTGGGCGGCACTGTAATTTAGATATTTGGCTGAGCACGGGTGCCGAGGCGTTTGATGGTGGCATGCCAAATTGGCGCGGGCAGCGCGGGCTTGGCGCGCACCATACCGTCGGTATCGACGCTACCGGCATTGCCGCCGCCAAGCAGCTGCGCATGCTCAATGGAGCAGCCCATGCGCATAGCGCCCACAAGCTTATCTATCGCTTCCGAAAACGGTCGCCGCAAGAGGCCCATACGCGGGGAGTGGCGAAGCGCCGCAATACCGCTGCCGGCACAGACGACAACGCCGCCACACCACAATTGGTCATGGCGCTCACATGCCTTGTGCAGACGAACGGCGGTCCCGCGCGCCTGTTTAGTGCCCTCTTGTGCGGCTCGAATCGCGGCATAGACGCGCGTTCCCGTACCACCAAAGCGCTCAAGCGCCTGCTCGATAGCTGTCAACGTCTCATCGTCAGCCACATCTTCAATGGCCAGCACGATGCCATCGGCAACGCTGCCGGTATTATCCGCTTCCAAATCGATCGGGCGGGGGAGCGTGGTGCCAGAAAGCTGAGCATAGGCCGCGATGGCATCCTGCAGGTCCCAGAGCAAAAACTCAAGATCGGCGCTATCGGGAATGCTGATATACGCAATGGTTCGCAACGTTTTTGGCTTATTGGCCTGCTGGTTCGCCTCCATACCATCTCCTTTCCGGTTCGTTTCCGTTTAGGTTACACCGTCTGGCGGCGCGCGGGCGCGCTATCCTAGTGCAACCCTTACGAAAGGAACGCCATGCGCCTGCCTATGAATACCTCGCTTGCCACGCTCAAGCCCTCCGGCATCCGTCGGATTAACGCGCTCGCTGCCCAGCACCCAGGATGCATTGCGCTCGCGCTCGGCGAGCCCGATTTTCCTACACCCGATGTGATTAGCGCCGAGGTGACCGCCGCGCTGGGCCGCGGCGACACGCATTATCCGCCCAACAACGGTCGCCCCGCCCTGCGCGAGGCGCTGTCTGCCTACATGGGGGACGCGGGCCTTGCGTTTTCGGCCGACGAGGTCATCCTGACCGACGGCGCGACCGAGGCCCTGTCGGCAACATTCATGGCTATGCTCAACCCCGGCGACGAGGTCATCATTCCCACGCCGGCCTTTGGCCTGTACGAGAGCATCGTCGTGGCCAACCACGCCAAGGCGGTCTTCTTGGATACGGAGCCTGCGCAATTCCAGATTGACGAGGATGCGCTTCGCGCCTGTGTGACCCCGGCGACCAAGGCCGTCGTTATCTGCTCGCCCAACAATCCCACGGGCTGCATTCTCAACGCGGCCTCACTCGATGCCGTGGCGCGCGTGGCAGAGCGGGCGGGTATCTACGTGATCTGCGACGACGTGTACAACCGTCTGGTCTATGCGGATGGCTACGAGCGCTTTGCCCAGCGCCACCCGGAGCTGCGTGAGCAGACAGTAGTCATCGAGAGCTTCTCCAAGCCATGGGCTATGACCGGCTGGCGCCTGGGTTGGCTCGCAGCAGCGGCACCCGTCATCGCCGAGATCGCAAAGGCTCACCAATACTTAGTATCGAGTGCTGTCTCCTTCGAAATGGACGCCGCAGCCCGAGCCCTCACCGTCGACCCAACCCCCATGCTCAAAGTCTACCGAGCCCGCCGCGAACGCGTACTCGCAGCCTTAGACGCCATGGATCTCGACGTAGTGGAACCAGCCGGCGCCTTCTACGCCTTCCCCAGCATTAAACAGTACGGCCTAACCAGCGAAGACTTCTGCATTAAAGCCATCGAAGAGGCCAACGTAGCCCTAGTCCCAGGCGACTGTTTCGGCACCGAAGGTCATATCCGCCTAAGCTACTGCGTCTCCGACAAAGACCTAGACGAAGGCCTCCGCCGCCTGTCCACCTTCCTTTCAACCTTGTAGCCATCAGGGACGCAACATATCAGCCCACCGACTTAAGGCTTATGAGTGGGGGCGCCGGCCAACGGGAAACCGGGCTGCCCCAAAGTCACCGCAGGCCGCGCCGCCGAAGGCCAGGCGCAAGGTTTTCGTAGATTCCGCACGAGCCGAAGAGCACTTAATGTGCTCTTCGTGCGAGCCCAGGACCTGACCGAGCGAAAACCTTGCGCCTGGCCTTCGGCGGCGCGGCCGGATGGTGGAATTGTGTGCAGCCCGGTTTCCCGTTGACCGACGCCGGGGTCCCCGCCATAATACTTTCGGTTCACGCACGAATCCGCTGCCAGAGACAGCCGGTGCAAACGGGCATCGCCCGCGAGCTTAATGGGATATCCCGCCAGCCGAGGTGGTCGAGTAGATATGTCTTCTCGCCCCCGTCGCTCATGCAGCGCGGGGGCTTTCTTTTTGGACATGCCCCCGTCACGTCCTTGTGGCGGACCGTGCCCGGAAAGAATTCGAGGAGGTGTAATTTATGCCCCAGCAGTACAAAATCGACAAGGTTGCAGAGATCGAGTCCCGTATCGCCGAGAACGCCGGTCTGTTCGTCGTCAACTACAACGGTCTGACGGTTAAGCAGGCTCAGGAGCTGCGTCATCAGCTTCGCGAGTGCGGCGCCGAGATGAAGGTCTACAAGAACAACCTGGTCAAGATCGCTCTCAAGAACCAGGAGCAGCCCGAGATCGACGAGATCCTCGCCGGCCCCGTCGCTTATGTGTTCTACGAGACCGAGCCGGTCGAGGCCGCTAAGGCCCTTAAGGACTTCTCCGCTAAGTCCAAGGGCGTCCTTGAGATCAAGGGCGGTATCTCCGACGGCAAGGCCGTTTCCGCTGATGATGTTAAGGCTATCGCCGAGCTGCCCACCAAGGATCAGCTTCTCGGCCAGATCGCCGGCCTCATCTCCGGTTTCGCTCGCGACATCGCTGTCTGCGTCAACGGCGTTTCCTCTGGTCTCGCTCGTTCGATCCAGCAGGTCTCCGAGCAGAAGGCAGCCTAGTCGCTGTTTTCACCCGCGGCGGCAACGCCGCACCCCTGGCGCATTCGCGCCGTGTTTTAACTGATCTCCGTGCATCCGCACGGAAACCGAAAGGACTTAGAAATGGCTAAGCTTACCACCGATGAGATCATCGATGCTCTTAAGGAAATGACCCTTCTCGAGGCTTCCGAGCTCGTTAAGGCTATCGAGGACACCTTCGGCGTTTCCGCCGCTGCTCCTGCCGCTGTTGTCGCCGCTCCCGCTGCTGGCGCTGCTGAGGCCGAGGAGAAGACCGAGTTTGACGTCGTGCTCGAGGGCTTCGGCGACAACAAGATCCAGGTCATCAAGGCCGTCCGTGAGCTCACCAACCTTGGCCTGAAGGAGGCCAAGGAGGTCGTCGAGGGCGCTCCCAAGGCTGTTCTCGAGGGTGCCAAGAAGGAGGACGCCGAGGCTGCCAAGGAGAAGCTCGAGGCTGCTGGCGCTGCTGTCACCCTCAAGTAATCAGGCTTTCTCGCCAGATTTCTTTGCAGACGGGGTTCGCATTGCGAGCCCCGTCTTTTTTGTTTTTCGGTCCCTCGGCATCGGTTGCTCAAACTGCCATGTTCTGTGATTTGCGTCGTATCGGGTGCCCTGCCGTTGGGCAATAAAATTGCACCATTCGAGCAATAATTTGCGTTGACCTGCTGAAGAATTGTCTCTGCCTTGTAGCGACATATAGTTCCAGCGGTAAGATGCTTGGGTATCGCAATTTGGTCTGCGGCTGTGTGCCGCACGCATGGGGCGCTTTTGCGCCTGCGAAAGGATCTTTGAATAACATGAAGGCAATCATCCCCGCCGCCGGTCTTGGCACGCGTTTTCTGCCTGGCACCAAGTGCACGCCCAAAGAGATGCTGCCGGTGCTCGACAAGCCCGTCATTCAGTACGTCGTCGAGGAGGCGCTCGAGCCCGAGGAGGTCGACGATGCCATCATCGTTACTTCTCCCGGCAAGCCCGAGCTGCTGAACTACTTCCAGCCCGACCGTTCGCTCGAGAACCTGCTGCGCGAGCGCGGCAAGAACGCCTATGCCGATGCCGTCGCCCACGCTGGCGGTATGCCGGTCGACTTCCGTTATCAGTACGAGCCCAAGGGCCTCGGCCATGCTATTCGCTCTGCTGCCGACGCCGTGGCAGGGGAGAACTTCCTGGTTCTTCTGGGCGACTACGTTGTGCCTAACCGCGATATCTGCGACAAGATGCTCGCCGTTTCCAAGGAGCACGGTGGCGCTTCGGTTATCGCCGTCGCTGCTTGCTCGCCCGAGGAAGTCAGCCGCTACGGCGTTATCGCCGGCGAGCGCGTCGGTTCGCTCGAGGGCGCCGAGGACGTTGCCGATGCCGAGCCGGGCGCTGTCTGGCGTATCGGCGGTCTGGTTGAGAAGCCCGCTCCCGAGGCCGCTCCGTCCAACCTGTACATCGTCGGTCGCTACCTGCTGAGCCCGCTGGTCATGGACCTGCTGGCAGATCAGCAGGCCGGCAAGGGCGGCGAGATCCAGCTCACCGACGCCATGGCCCGTTCGCTCGACCGCGAGGCCATGTATGCGGTCGTCATCGACCCGCTGTCGGGCTACGACACCGGCACTCCCTCTGGCTGGATGGCCACCAACGCCCTCATGGCTGCAAGCGACCCCCGCTTTGCCGATGCCTTCTGGGACGCCATCGACGAGCGCGGCGGATTGATGCGCAAGTAAGCCTTCGGGCACCGACATTTACGGGCGCGGACTTCGGTTCGCGCCCGTTTTTTATAAGAGCTGCGATTGCCGGCTCTCTGTTCACAGAAAATATATGAACAGATGTTCGATACACATATATCTACCTGCGTGTTTTCTGTCGAAAAACTTTGCTACTCCAAAAACTCAATCGCGTCAAGGCTTTTCTTGCCCAACGGTCGGTACCTGATAAACTATTAGGTTGCGATAACTGGCGAAGCTATGCCTCGCCAACCCACCGAGCATTTCCGTGAAGGAGGAAAAACCTGGTGACCTACGCATACACTGCCACTGAGCGCAAGCGCGTCAGCTTCGGGAAAATCCCGGAGGCCATGGAGCTCCCCAACCTTATCTCTGTTCAAAGGGAATCCTTTGAGCGTTTTAAGGATGAGGGCCTTCGTGAGGCGTTCAAGGAATCCAGCCCCATCCAGAGTCAGAACCATGTTCTCGAGGTTACCTTCGGCGAGCATCAGTTCGGCGACCCCGCGCACACCGTCGAGGAGTGCCGCGAGAAGGATATGACCTATCAGGCTCCGCTTCTGACCGACGTCCGTCTCACCAACAAGGAGACCGGCGAGATCAAGGAGCAGCTCGTCTTCATGGGCGACTTCCCCATGATGACCGATCAGGGCACCTTCATCATCAACGGTACCGAGCGTATCGTCGTCTCGCAGCTCGTCCGCTCCCCGGGCGTGTACTACAGCTCCGAGATGGATTCGGGCAAGCAGATCTACAAGGCCCAGATCATCCCGTCCCGCGGTGCCTGGCTTGAGTTTGAGGTCGACAAGCGCGACCAGCTCATGGTCTCCATCGACCGTAAGCGCAAGCAGAGCGCCACGATGTTCCTGCGCGCCCTTGGCATCGCCGTCACCAACGACGACATCATCGAGCTGCTCGGCAACTCCGATGTGATCAAGCGCACCCTGGAGCGCGACACCGCCCTCACTCGCGAGGACGCCCTCATCGAGATCTACCGTCGCCTGCGCCCGGGCGAGCCTCCCACCGTGGACGCTTCCCGCAGCCTGCTCGAGGGCCTGCTCTTTAACCCGCAGCGCTACGATTTGGCCCGCGTCGGTCGTTACAAGGTCAACAAGAAGCTCAACCTCACCACCGAGGAAGAGGTCACGGTGCTCACCGACGAGGATATCGTCGCGACGCTGCGCTACCTCCTGTCCCTCGCTGCCGGCGAGCAGGGCTTCAAGGTCGACGACATCGACCACTTCGGCAACCGCCGCATCCGCACCGTCGGCGAGCTCGTCGCCAACCAGTTCCGTATCGGCATGAGCCGTATGGAGCGCGTCGTCCGTGAGCGCATGAGCTCCCAGGACATCGACGAGATCACCCCGCAGTCGCTCATCAACATCCGCCCGATCGTGGCCTCCATCAAGGAGTTCTTCGGTTCCTCGCAGCTCTCGCAGTTCATGGACCAGGCGAACCCCCTGACCGGTCTGACCCACAAGCGCCGTCTGTCCGCACTCGGCCCTGGTGGTCTTGCCGGCCACAAGTCCGGCTCCAGCCGCCGCACCAACGTGCCGACGGCCGTCCGCGACGTTCACAACTCGCACTACAGCCGCATGTGCCCGATCGAGACCCCCGAAGGCCCCAACATCGGCCTGATCGGCTCGCTCGCCCTCTACGCCCGCGTCAACGAGTATGGCTTCATCGAGGCCCCGTTCCGTCGCGTCGAGAACGGCGTTGCCACCGACCAGATCGACTGGATGACCGCTGACGAGGAAGAGAAGCACGTCATCGCGCCGGCCAACACGCCGCTCGATCCCAAGACCAACGAGTTCATCACGACCGATGCCGAGGGCAAGATCGTCCGTCCGCACACCGTGATCGCCCGTACCCGCGACTTCGACGGCTCCTTCGGCGCTCCCGCCGACGTGCCCGTCGAGGACGTCGACTACATGGACGTCTCGCCGCGTCAGATGCTCTCCGTCGCAGCCACGCTGATCCCGTTCCTTGAGCACGACGACGCCAAGCGTACGCTGATGGGCGCCAACATGCAGCGTCAGGCCGTGCCGCTGGTTCACCCCGCCGCTCCCTATGTCGGTACCGGCATGGAGCGTCGCGCCGCTCTGGACTCCGGCGAGGTCACCCTGGCCAAGAACGCCGGCGAGGTCATCTTTGCCGACGCCGCCAAGATTATCGTCAAGCATGCCGGCGGCATGGACGAGTATCACCTGGCCAAGTACCAGCGTTCCAACCAGTCCACCTGCATCAACCACCGTCCGCTCGTGCGTGTCGGTGACACCGTTGAGCAGGGCGAGCCTCTGGCCGACGGTCCTTCGACCGATCACGGCGAGCTTGCGCTGGGCCAGAACCTCACCGTGGCCTACATGCCGTGGGAAGGCTTTAACTACGAGGACGGTATCGTCGTGTCCGAGCGCCTGGTGGCCGAGGACCTGCTGACGACCATCAACATCACCCGTCACGAGATCGATGCCCGCGACACCAAGCTCGGCCCCGAGGAGATCACCCGCGAGATCCCGAACCTCTCCGAGGACATGCTTGCCAACCTCGACGAGGACGGCATCATCCGCATCGGCGCCGAGGTCGGCCCTGGCGACATCCTGGTCGGCAAGGTCACGCCCAAGGGCGAGAGCGCTCTGACCGCCGAGGAGCGCTTGCTGCGCGCCATCTTCGGTGCCAAGGCCCACGACGTCCGCGACACCTCCCTTAAGATGCCTCACGGCGCTTACGGCCGCGTCATCGACGTCGTCCGCTTTAGCCGCGAGAACGGCGACGACCTGGCCCCCGGCGTCAACGAGCAGGTGCGCGTCTACGTCGCCCAGCGTCGTAAGATCCAGCAGGGCGATAAGATCGCCGGCCGCCACGGCAACAAGGGTGTTATCTGCAACGTTCTGCCGGTCGAGGACATGCCCTACATGGCTGACGGTACCCCGATCGACGTTATCCTCAACCCGCTGGGCGTTCCTTCGCGTATGAACGTCGGCCAGCTGCTCGAGTGCCACCTTGGCTGGGCTGCTGCCTGCGGTTGGGATACCGAGCAGGCCGACTCCGACAAGTACGTCCCCGGTCCGTTCTTCACCGCCACGCCCGTCTTCGACGGCGCCAAGGAGGACGAGATCGCCGAGGTCATTCGTCGTGCCAACAAGAACATGCTCAACAAGGCCACCGCTGCCTTTGGCGATCACATGCGTCCCGAGTTCGTCACCCAGCTTGACGAGCGCGGCAAGACCCGTCTGTTCGACGGCCGCACCGGCGAGGAGTTCCGCGAGCCCATTACCGTGGGTACGTCCTACATCCTCAAGCTCGGCCACATGGTCGACGACAAGATCCACGCCCGTTCGACCGGCCCTTACAGCTTGGTTACCCAGCAGCCTCTGGGCGGCAAGGCCCAGTTCGGCGGCCAGCGCTTCGGCGAGATGGAAGTTTGGGCACTGTACGCTTACGGTGCTTCCAACGTCCTGCAGGAGATCCTGACCGTCAAGTCCGACGATACCGTGGGCCGCGTCAAGACCTACGAGTCCATCGTCAAGGGCGAGAACGTTCCTGTCCCGGGTATCCCCGAGTCCTTCAAGGTTCTCGTCAAGGAGATCCGCTCCCTCGCGCTGGACATCGAGCCCATGCACGATGCCGACGAGGATGCCTCCGCCCCTGTGACCGCCGAGGAGACCTCCGCTCTCGACGACCTGGCTGCGCTCGCCGGCGTTGACGCCGACGTCGAGGCCGAGGATGCCGAGACCGCCGAGGCACCCGAGGCTGTCGCCGCCACGACCACTGATAAGGAGTAGTTGACTGTGGCAGATTTCGAAGCTACTGATTTTGACTCGGTAAAGATCTCCCTTGCCTCCGCCGACCAGATCCGTTCCTGGTCGCACGGTGAGGTCAAGAAGCCGGAGACCATCAATTACCGTACCCTCAAGCCCGAGAAGGACGGCCTGTTCTGCGAGAAGATCTTCGGTCCCGCCAAGGACTGGGAGTGCTCCTGCGGCAAGTACAAGGGCATCCGCTTTAAGGGCATCGTCTGCGAGCGCTGCGGCGTCGAGGTCACCTCGGCCAAGGTGCGTCGCGACCGCATGGGCCACATCGAGCTCGCCGCTCCCGTGTCCCACATCTGGTACTTCAAGAGCCCCACGAGCTTCCCGATGAGCCGTATGCTCGACATCAAGTCCAAGGACCTCGAGAAGGTTCTGTACTTTGCCAGCTACATCATCACCGAGGTTGACTATGAGGCCCGCGAGGCCGACGCCGACGACCTGCGCGAGGAGCTCGCCGCCGATCTGGAAGAGATCGATGCCGAGTGCGCCCGCCAGATCGAGTCCCTCAAGGAGCAGGGCGACCCCGAGAACTTTGACGAGTTCTCCGACGAGGAGCCGCTGACCCCCGAGGAGATCGCCTCCGGCATCGTCGACATCGAGGAAGAGTGCAAGGATGAGAAGCAGCTCCGCACGGATGCCTTCAACGCCTTCATGAAGCTCACCGAGCGCGACCTCATCTCCGATGAGCCGCTGTTCCGCGAGATGACCCGTTACTACTCCATGTACTTCAAGGGTGGCATGGGTGCTGAGGCCGTCCGCGACCTGCTCGCTGCCATCGACCTCCCCTCCGAGGCCGAGAAGCTCAAGGCCATCATCGCCGACGAGGATTCCCAGAAGCAGAAGCGCGAGAAGGCCGTTAAACGCCTCGAGGTCGTTGACGCCTTCCTGAAGGGTGGCAACAGCCCCGCGAACATGATTCTGGACGTTATCCCGGTCATTCCGCCCGATCTGCGCCCGATGGTCCAGCTCGACGGCGGCCGCTTCGCCGCGTCCGACCTCAACGACCTGTATCGTCGCGTGATCAACCGTAACAACCGACTCAAGCGCCTGCTCGACCTGGACGCCCCTGCGATCATCGTGAACAACGAGAAGCGCATGCTCCAGGAGTCCGTGGACGCCCTGTTCGACAACGGCCGCCGTGGTCGCCCGGTCTCTGGCCGTGGCGGTCGCCCGCTCAAGTCGCTCGCCGAGGCCCTCAAGGGCAAGCAGGGTCGTTTCCGTCAGAACCTGCTGGGCAAGCGTGTCGACTACTCCGGCCGTTCGGTAATCGTTACCGACCCCAAGCTGCTGCTGCACCAGTGCGGTCTGCCCAAGACCATGGCGCTGGAGCTCTTCAAGCCCTTCGTCATGAAGCGCCTGGTCGAGCTTGGCAAGGTCGAGAACATCAAGGGCGCCAAGCGCGCTATCGACCGCGGCGCCACCTTTGTGTGGGACATCCTCGAAGAGGTCATCGACGGCCGCGTCGTGCTGCTCAACCGTGCACCGACCCTGCACCGTCTGTCTATCCAGGCCTTTGAGCCGGTGCTGGTCGAGGGCAAGGCTATCCACCTGCACCCGCTGGTCTGCTCGCCCTTCAACGCCGACTTCGACGGCGACCAGATGTCTGTCCACGTGCCGCTGTCCAGCCAGGCTCAGGCCGAGGCCCGCGTGCTCATGCTCTCTGCGAACAACCTGCGCTCGCCGGCATCCGGCAAGCCGGTCAACATCCCCTCGCAGGACATGATCATCGGTGTGTACTACCTCACCCAGGTTCGCGAGGGTCTGCCGGGCGAGAACCACGTGTTCTCGAGCTTCGACGACGCGCTGCACGCCTATGACTGCCGCTCCGAGGTCGACATGCAGGCCAAGATCCAGGTCCGCGTGTCCGCTGCCGATGCCAACGTCATCAACGAGGACGGCACCCGTATCTTCCGCGTCAAGAACGGCAAGAACGAGTTTGTCGACTACGACGTCACCGGCAACAAGACCGCGCGCTTCGAGACCTCTATCGGCCGCATCATCTTCAACCGCCAGTGCCTGCCCGAAGACTACGAGTTCATGAACTACAAGATGGTCAAGGGCGACGTAGCCAAGCTGGTTGCCGACTGCTGCGATCGCTACCCCGAGGCCAAGGTCGGCCCGATCCTCGACGCCATCAAGTACTCCGGCTTCCACTACGCTACCCGCGCCGGCCTCACCATCTCGGTGTGGGACGCTCTCATCCCTGCCGAGAAGCAGGAGCTGCTCGACCGCGCCCAGGCCAACGTCGACCAGATCAACGAGTACTTCGAGGAGGGCTTCATCAACGAGACGGAGCGCCACATCGAAGTCGTTAACGAGTGGACCGCTTGTACCGATAAGGTTGCAGCGCTCATGCTCGACATGTTCGACGAGGAGAACCCGCTCTACATGATGGCCGACTCCGGCGCCCGTGGTTCTAAGACCCAGCTGCGTCAGCTCGGCGGCATGCGTGGCCTGATGGCGGACATGTCCGGCGAGACGATCGACCTTCCCATTAAGGCGAACTTCCGCGAGGGCCTGCTGCCGCTCGAGTACTTCATTTCGACCTACGGCGCCCGTAAGGGCCTGGTCGATACCGCATCCCACACCTCGGACTCCGGTTACCTGACCCGTCGTCTGGTTGACGTGGCCCAGGACGTCATCGTCCGCGAGGAGGACTGCGGTACGCACGAGGGCGTTACCTACAACCTCATCATCCCCGGCACCACCGACCTCAACACCGACCTCGTCGGCCGTTGCTTCATCGAGGACGTCGTGGCTCCCGATGGCACCGTGCTCTTTGAGCAGGACGGCTACATCGAGAAGGTCGCCGACATCCAGAAGATGGTCGATGCGGGCCTCAAGAAGGTCAAGCTTCGCGCGCTGCTCACCTGCCGCTCCAAGTACGGCGTGTGCCAGAAGTGCTACGGCTGGGATCTTTCCACTCGTCGTCCGGTCGCCATCGGTACCGCGGTCGGCATTATTGCCGCCCAGTCCATCGGCGAGCCCGGTACGCAGCTTACGATGCGTACCATTCACTCCGGCGGCGTCGCTGGCGTCGACGATATTACGCAGGGTCTGCCTACGGTCAGCCGTATGTTCGATATCGTCGGCAACGTCAACGAGAAGATCCTGGGTCGCGAGGCCGAGCTGGCTCCGTACTCCGGTCACCTCTCGATTAAGCCCGAGAAGTCCGAGTACGTGCTGACGCTCACCGACTCCGAGGACCACACCCGTGTCCTCGACGAGCGTCGCGTCCCCGCTTCGGTGCGCTTTATGCCCGAGATCGAGGACGGCTGCGAGGTTCGCGCCGGCGACCAGATCACCAAGGGCTTCGTCAACTTCCGCAACCTGCGCAAGCTGACCGACATCGAGTCGACGATGCACACCTTCGTCGAGAGCGTCAAGGACGTCTACACCAGCCAGGGCGTTGACCTGAACGACAAGCACATTGAGGTGCTCGCACGTCAGATGCTGCGTCGCGTTCAGATCACCAACCCCGGCGACTCCAAGTACCTGCTTGGTCAGTACGTCGACCGCTACGAGTTCGCCGACGAGGTCGAGCGCGTTGCCCGTCTGGGCGGTCAGGCTCCCGTGGCCGAGCCCGTCATCCTGGGTACGCTCAAGGTCGCGTCCAACATCGACTCCTGGCTGTCGAGCGCTTCGTTCATCCGTACCGCCGGCGTCCTTACCGAGGCTGCCATCGAGGGCAAGGTCGACCACCTGCTCGACCTTAAGTCCAACGTCATCGTCGGTAAGAAGATCCCTGCTGGTACCGGCCTCAAGCCGTACGCCAACGCCAAGCTGACGTATCGCACGGCCGACGGCTACGTGGACATCGACGGCCCGGCTTCGCCCAACGCCAAGTCGCTGCCCGAGTGGGCTCCTGTGGAGCTCAAGGACCTGGACGAGCAGCTCCCGCAGCAGCTCGACTGGGCCGGCTACGACGAGTTCGGCGGTGCTGACGGTTCGTTCACCCGCAATGGTCACACCATCTCCGCCGAGAAGGCTCGCCTGTACCTGTTCGACGACCTGGGCGTGTCGCAGCGCTGGACCAACAAGTTCAGCGAGGTCGGCATCGAGACGGTCGGCGACCTGGTCGGCAAGTCTGAGGAGGATCTGCTGCGCATCGATGGTATCGGTGCCAAGGCGATCGAGGAGCTCCGTGACGGCCTCGAGGCCCACGATCTGCTCTACATCCTCGAGAACAACGACGACGTTGCCGACGAGGAAGACCTCTCGCAGCTGCTGCAGATGGTCTTTAGCCCCGACGGTCCGGACGATATCCTGCTGGGTACCTCCGCTCCGACGCATCACGCCGACGCCGACGAGGAGCTCCTGGGCGCCCCGATCGACGACAAGAAGGCTCCCGCCAACGGTGCCATCAACGAGGACATGGCTTCTCTCGATGAGCTGCTCAACCAGCTCGTAGACACCGACGACGCCGAAGAGGCCAAGGACAACGACGAGGAATAATTTCCTAGTACGTTAACCGCCCTTCCAAAGACCCGCTTCCCAACAGGGGAGCGGGTCTTTTTTG
>CAMQHT010000010.1 GCA_947001705.1 uncultured Collinsella sp. | reverse complement strand
CCAAACTCTGGGCTTTGTTTTTTTCCTTTTGTCCCCCCTGTTTTTATATATTAAAAAAAACCCCCCCCCCCCCCCCCCCCGGGGGGGGCCCCCGACACCTCTCCCCTGCCGTTATGGACGCCGCTCCTTCGCATGCGCACGGGTATGCTTGCCCGCAGGCTCGCCAGGAACCATCCGATCGAGCACTATCGACGCCGCGACCAGCAGCGCCAGAACGGCCACCACAACAAGCAAACCGGGCATCGTCGTGCAATATGCGTTAACGAAGCCCAGATAAGGGACACAAAAAGAAACAGTGCCGATCACGCGCGAAAAAGGTGTCCGCTCGGCATCGTGCATGATGCTTCCGTCTGCATTTTTGTTCGCGATTCCCTGCGTGCCGATCATCTGCGTCGCAGGGTTGATCTCGTACACCTGGTGCGTCACCACGGCGCCGTCAGATCGGTAAAAGGTTGCATTGTCACCCACGGCAATATCAGATGGCTCGACCTGGCGAACAAACACCATGGAGCCAACGGGGAGCTCAGGTTCCATAGAGCCCGAAAGCACTGCAAAAGGCGTGTATCCAAATGCGCGGGGAGCAAAAGAAACAACGGCAAGGGCTATGACAAGCGCAAGCGCCAGACTGCTAAGAAGTGCAATAAAACGTTTGACTCCGCGCGCCGCCATAATGATTAATTCATCCCCATCGAGGCCTTATTCGACCCCTCCAAAGGTCAGCAAGTTTCAACAGGAACCGCAAGGCGATTGAAAAGTGAGTCCGAAATAAGCCAATTTGGAATCTCTTCTTATTAAGAAAACATAGTGATGTCCTACAGTTTTATCAATATCT
The DNA here is from genome assembly GCA_947001705.1 of uncultured Collinsella sp. Taxonomy (GTDB): domain Bacteria; phylum Actinomycetota; class Coriobacteriia; order Coriobacteriales; family Coriobacteriaceae; genus Collinsella. Next base: position 55,494 of record CAMQHT010000010.1, on the reverse strand, counting down.
CATCGCCTAATGCTACTAATTTTGGCGTAAGCGGTCATTTATCCCCAAAATGACCTGCTTTATCCAATACCTGTGATCGACCCGCTACTCAATTCCTCAATAGGAGGTCCGATATTTTGCGCAACCAAAAGAATCGTACCCCCCCCCACATTAAAATTAACTGCCGGATGTACCATTTGTTTTTAACCCCACCCCTATCTGAGTTTCATGGCTGCCCCATCTAGTTCGCAGCCCATAACCCGCTGGAAACCGTGTCCTAGAATTCGCTTGCGAGGTGGGATGTGGTTTCCGCTTGCGGCCCCGTTGGGAAGCCACATCCCACTTCGGCCGCAAATTCCGGGTCGTATTTTCCGCCAAGGTTCTCAACGGGAAACTGCATCCCATTCCAAAGGCAAATTCCGGGACACGGCTTCCGCTACCCCGCCCATCCGGAAAGCCCATCCCACTCTGGATACATTTGGGTATGGAATTATCAGCCACCTGCTAGGCCTAGGTTCTGCAACGTGGCGCCCGCCCGGCGGCGTCTTACTACATGAATCCCATCGAATGGTGCGTAAAGAAGCCCGGGTACGTTTTGTAGCCGTACTCCATCTGGCGATACATCCAGCGAATGCACGAGACTGTATCATTCAAAACTGACTCATCATCCGGATGATGGAAAATGTCCCCCCAGACCCTTGCCACGGCGCACCCCCGTGTCAAGAAAAAAGCCTCGAGGATTTCGAGGCTTTCACATTTGTATTGTTTTGCACGAAGGACCGCGAACGGCGAAGCTACTCGCCCAGCACGGCCTTCTTGGCGGCTGCGGCCATGTTGTCCAGGTCCTCCTTGGTGGGGTGGTCCTTTGCGGCAACCCAGTTATCGAGCAGCATCTTAAAGCGGACATTGTCGGGATCTTGCTCGAGCATGGCCTCGTAGCGCTGCTTAACCGCGGGACCCATCTTGCCCTGGCACATCGCCCAGCCCGCAAGCTCGGCATCCTCGGCCAGATTGGAAGTTACGCGGTCAACAATCTGCTGGTAATAGCTCTGGTCGGCCCCAAAGCCGCAGGTGCCAAACAGGAACACGCGCTTGCCGTGCAAGGCGGAGAGCAACGCCGCGACCGAAGGCGTGCACGCGCCCTTGTCGCACCAAAAACCGACGAGCACCATGTCGGCCGCGCAGGCCCCCTGCGCCTCGAGCGCAACCTGATCTGCATCCGCATCGTCACTCAACGCCGCGGCATGGACAAACTCAACGCCCGCAGCCTGCAGAGCGCGCTTGATCGCACCCGAAACCATCCTGGTATTACCGCTCTTGCTGTTAACCACCAAAGAGCACGTCATAGTCACGTTGCCTCGTTTCCCCCAAAACTAAAGCCACTAATGCAATTTATTAGATGAATATCTTAGTACTAACGTGACAGATGTAAACCACCTTCTGTCGATTGATTAATTTGCCCCACGACCGTGCTTACTGGGCAAACTGGCTGCGGTAGAGCTCGGCATAGAAGCCGTCTGCCGCCAGCAGCTCGTCGTGCGTGCCGCGCTCGATAATCTGGCCGTCGCGCATGACCAGAATGCAGTCGGCGTTGCGGATCGTCGACAGGCGGTGCGCCACGACAAAGCTTGTGCGACCGGCCATGAGCTCGTCGAATGCCGCCTGTACCTGCAGCTCGGTACGCGTATCGATGCTCGACGTCGCCTCGTCCAGCAGCAGAATCGCCGGATCGGTGAGCATGACGCGCGCGATGCACAGCAGCTGTTTTTGACCTTGGCTAAACGTGCCGCCGTCCTCGCCGATGACCGTATCGTAGCCGCCTGGCAGCTGCACGATAAACTTGTGCGCGTGCGCGCGCTTGGCGGCCTCGATAATCTGCTCACGCGTGGCATCGGGGCAACCGTAAGCGATATTCTCCGCCACCGTGCCCTCGAACAGCCAGGTGTCCTGCAGCACCATGCCAAAGGCACGGCGCAGGCTCGAGCGCGTGTAGTCACGCGACGAGCGCCCGTCCACCACAATGCGCCCAGCATCGATATCGTAAAAACGCAGCAGCAGGTTGATGAGCGTCGTCTTGCCACAGCCCGTAGGACCGACCAGGGCAAAGCGCATGCCGGGCTTGGCATCGATGCAGATATCCTGCAGCAGTTTGCGGTCGGGCACGTAGCTAAAGTCCACATGCTCAAAGGCGACCTCGCCCTTCGGGGCGGCGAGCTCTACGGCGTCCGACGCGTCGGGCTCCTGCTCGCGCGCATCGAGCAGCGCAAACATGCGGCGCGCCGAGGCGTACGCGGTCTGAATTTGCGTAATGACGTTGGTGACCTCGTTGAACGGCTTGGTGTACTGGTTGGCATAGGACAGGAAAATCTGCACGCCGCCCACCGTGAGCGCCGCGGGCACGCCCGTGATCACGCCCACGCAGCCGATCACAGCGACCACGGCATAGATGATGTTGTTGATAAAGCGCGTGCCGGGGTTGGAGAGCGAACCCATAAACTGCGCGCGCTCACCCGCGGTGTAGAGCTCAGCGTTGAGGGCATCGAAGCGCTGCTGAGCGTGCGGACCGTAGGCAAAGGCGTCGACAAGTTTCTGCTCGCCCACATACTCCTCGATATGACCACCGAGCTGCCCTTGGATGCGCTGCTGTGCTGTAAAGCTCTTGTTGGAAAGCTTGGCGATGGCGCCGGCTGCAAAAATGGAAAGCGGCGTGACGAGCACCACCACGAGCGTCATGATCAGGTTGATGGAGAGCATAAACGCGAGCGTGCCAACGATGGTGATAACGCCGGTAAAGAGCTGGGTAAAGCCCTGCAGCAGACCGTCGCCGACCTGGTCGACGTCGTTGACCACGCGACTCATAAGGTCGCCGTGGGCATGGCCGTCGATAAAACTGAGCGGCATGCGGCTGAGCTTATCGCTCGCCTCCACGCGCATGTCGCGCACTGTCTCGTAGGACAGGCGGTTGACGCAGTAGCCCTGCAGCCACTGGAAGGCCGCTGCTCCCACCACGACGAGCGCGAGTTTGGTAACGAGCGGCAGCAGCGCGTCGAAGTCCACCTGACCGGCGGCAACGATAAGGTCGATGCCCTCGCCGATGAGGATGGGCGTATAGAGTTGCAAGATCACCGAGATGGCGGCGCTCACAAACGACGCCGTAAACGAAATACGGTGCGGGCGAACATAGCCCAGCAGGCGGCGCGTCACCGCGCCCACGGGATAGCGCTCGGGATCACCGGGTTGGCGCGGGCCGTCGCCCAGGTCGTTGAGGTTATCGTTGCCGGACACATTAGCGGTCATCGTGGCGACCGAACCGGAAGAAGTATACGGGTTCATCTAGCAACCCTCCTTTGAGCAAGTAGGCGCAGGGGCAGTCGGGGCGGACGCGGGCACCGTGCTCCCCTGCTGGCCCTCGAGCTCCTCGCGGCGCAGCTGCGACTGGCAAATCTCGCGATAGAGCTGGCAGCTTGCATACAGCTCGTCATGCGTGCCCAGGCCCGCAACCGATCCGTGGTCGAGCACGCAGATCATGTCGGCATCGCGCACGGTCGAGACACGCTGGCTCACGATGACCGTCGTGAGCGGCAGCCCGCCCTCGGCGGCACCGCGCACGCTGCGCTCGCGGATGGCATGGCGAAGCGCCGCGTCGGTCTTAAAGTCGAGTGCCGAGGCGGAGTCGTCCATGATCAAAATCTGCGGCGAGCCCACTAGGGCACGCGCGATGGTCAGGCGCTGACGCTGGCCACCGCTAAAGTTCTTGCCGCCCGCCTCGACTGGGGCATTCAGGCCCTGGGGCTTGTTGCACACGAACTCGCTGGCCTGCGCCATATCGAGCGCCGCCCAAAGCTCCTCGTCGGTCGCTACCTCGTCGCGCCAGGTCAGGTTGCTGCGGATCGTGCCGCTCACCAGCGACGCGCGTTGCGGGACCGTCGCGACCACATGGCGCAGCTGGTCGAGCGGCCAAGTGCGCACGTCGGTGCCCATCACGCTCACGCTGCCGGTGCCCGCATCGTACAGACGCGGGATAAGCGAGACGAGCGTGGACTTACCGCTGCCCGTTCCGCCTATAATGCCGAGCGTTTTGCCCAGCGGCAGCTCCAGGGTCACATCGTCAACAGCATTTGCCGCGCCCGCGCCAAACGAAAAGCTCGCATGCTCAAAGCTCAGCGCGGAAACCGGAGTGGCGCCACTTGCCAGGTCACTCGACTCGGGCAGCGCGACCAGCTGGTTGCCCTCGTCCGTAATGCTCGGCTCGCAATTGAGCACCTCGTTGATACGTGACGCGCTGGCACTCGCCTTGGTAAAGACCACGACCAGGTTGGCAACGTACACGATGGAGGTCAGGGTCTGCGTCATGTAGTTCACAAACGCCATGACCTGGCCCTGCGTAAGCTCGCCCACGTTGACCTGGATGCCGCCCACCCACAGGATGGCGCACACGCCCAGGTTCATCACCAAAAACGTGACGGGATTAAGGATTGACGAGAGCTTGCCCACCGCGATGGCGGTATTGGCCTGGTCATCGGCGGCTTGGGCAAAACGCTCGCGCTCGTGGTCCTCACGCACAAAGGCGCGAACAACGCGGGCGCCCGAAAGCCCCTCGCGGCAGATAAGCGCGATGCGGTCGAGCTTTGCCTGCAGCTGCTTGTAGTAGGGAATGCAGCGCGCCATGACAAACCAAAACACCAGGCCGATGGCGGGCGTGCAAATCAAAAAGATCATGCCGAGCTTAAGGTCGATGGCAAGGGCCGCGCACATAGAGCCCACCGCCAAGAAGGGCCAGCGGATGAGCATGCGCACGCCCAGCGCCACGGCAAGCTGCACCTGGTTGACGTCGTTGGTGATGCGGGTGATAAGCGACGGCGTGCCAAAGCGATCGAGTTCGGCATAGCTCAGTTTGTTGATGTGCTCGTAGAGCGCGCCGCGAATGTCGGTGCCCATGCCCTGCGAGGTCAGTGCCGCCATCTTTTGGCAGACAAGCGTAAACGAGATGCCGATCACAGCCATGGCGCCAAGTACCATGCCGTAGTGGATAACGGCGTTGACATCGTATGCGCCAATACCCTTATCGATCATCTGGGCAATCACCAGCGGCGTCAGCAGGTCAAAAATCACTTCGATCAGCTTGCACGCTGGGCCGATCACCATATACCGGCGAAACTTACCACCAAAACGCCTGAGCAGCTCAATCATGTATAGGCGCTCCCTATCATCATTCACACTCAATTCGAACCATGATAGTACGGTGAGCCCAAAAGAAGCGTAAACAACTCGTCATTTCTAATGGGATTCGGTTTCCAAAGAAGCGGAAAGGCACGCGCACACCCAGCCAGTGTCGGGTCGACCGCCTGATATACTTACATTAGTGCTACCAAGTTAGTCGCCGACCCTTGAAATGAGGTGCCGAGATGAACGACATTCTCGCAAGAAGAGCAAGACGAGCAACTGTGGGCATCGCCCTTTCCGCGGCACTTGTCGCGGGAATCGCCCCCGCAACGGCGATCGCGGCAGAAACCAGCTCCCCCACCGGTGCAGTTGCCTTGCAGACGGAAGATGCGGCCGCCGCAAAAGAAAAAGCGTATGCAGCCATGCAGGAAGCGCTCAAAAACCTCGAGGCCGCGAAAGACGCCGCAAGTCCCGAGAAACTTGCGGAAATCGATACTAAAATTGCCATTTTTCAAGAGAACTACGACGCTAATTTGGCGCAAGCCGCCATATATAAGGAATCCCTTCCCGCCATGCAAGCGAACGTCGATGCAGCTCAAGCCGAATGCGATAAGGCCCACAACCGGACAAGAGCCCTTGAGGCAGAATTAAATAAAATCGACTACACGACTCCTGCCGAAACTATTTGGCAGTTGCAAGAGGCGATCACAGAGGCAATAATGCAAGAAAATTCCTGTGAAGATAAGCTTGAGCACTGCCGAATGCGCCTCGAAAGTCATAAAAGCCTGATTTATTTCTTTGAAAGCGAAGTAGAGTTTAATAAAACCCATCTCGACGGAGAAACAGCCAAGCGGGATGCGCTCCTCGGCGATTTGAAAAGAGCGCAAATAGCCTATGACGACGCCTGCAAGGCATATGAAGAGGCAAAGGCCGCGGCAGACAAGGCCACCTCGCCCGAGATAACGAAACCCGCCGAGACAACACCTCCCTCCGGCTCGGCGCAACCGACCGAGACGACACAGCCCACCGGCTCGCCCGCGACCGGTAAAGACACCTCGCCAAACTCCACCAAGCAAGCGAACACGAGCAGCGGCAAACAAGCAGATACGACCGCCGACAAGCTCGCGAACACGGGCGACACAGCGCCGAGCGCAATCGCACTCGCAGGAATCGCCGCCGCAGGCCTCGGAATAACCGCCACAGCCACACGCCGCATCAAGAACTCAAAATAGCCGACAGAGCATTCTGCCTTCACCAATTCACAAGCCCAGAGACAAAAAGAGGCCCGTTTCCCCTAAGGAAACGGGCCTCTTTAACTGCAAAAATTCAAGCAACAGCACCGCCGCCTCTTGAACCACGTAGCCATCAATGCCCAGACAACGCCAGCAAGCCGCATTCCGCAAGGGATAGATTAAATTAGATAAACGCGCCCTTACGGGTGATTTTTGGACGACGGGGGCCGGCCGGCGGCGAGGTGTTTAGTAGTCGAGCGATCCCGCAGGCGAAGCCGAGGACCAGCGAGACACCAAATACCTCGCCGCCGGCCGGGCCGTGTCGCGGCACCAAAAAGCGCCCGTGCGCTCGATGGATTCGGATGCCCGACAGAGGCTCCTTATGGCTGCTTCCTTCCGGACCTGACCAGATTCGGAACATGTCGTCATCCGAACCCATCGAACGCGCTAGGCGCTCGGTATATCTTACCTGCTCCCGCCCGCCAGAGCAAGGTAGCTAATTTGGGACGGAGCTTTTTTGACTACTTTTGCAGCCCGATTGCCAGAGCAGCCAATGAGTAGTCAAAATAGTCCCATCCCAAAATGACCGGCTTGGTGCCGCACCACAGAAAGGACCTATCTACTACGTTTAGGCCGCAAGGGTCAACCATAGCCGGCTTTTTCGAAAATCGGCAAGCTTTCTACCTGCGGTTTTGTTTTTGCAAATTCCGGGATGGTCGAGGGTGGCCGGTTTAACGTAGTAGATGGCCGCATTTCGTGGCAAACGGTCCGACCAAAGACCCAAGGCAGCCAACCTCGAATGGCCATTCTCGAAGTTGCGGTGGAATAGTTCCTGTTTTTGCTGTCTGAGCCGCCAAACAGGAACTAATCCACCGCAACTTATAAAGAGATAGGTTTTAGATACGGCCAAGGTCGTAGGATCGAGCGGCTGCTTCGCCAGCGCAGATAAGGTTGGTGGTGGCTTCCTGCGGATTAAGCGCTTGCTCCAGGTCCATGGGTTTGCGGCAAATCGGCAAAACCAAGTCAATACCCCGCTCACACACCCCATCCAGGTTGTCAGCGCGACCGCCCACGACAGCGATCACCGGTTTGCCACACCGCTTGGCACGGCGCGCCACGCCCACCGGCGCCTTACCGGCGGCGGATTGCTCATCCATATTGCCCTCGCCTGTAATGACCAGGTCGACATCGCGCACGTGCTCGTCAAACCCCACGAGATCGAGCACCGTCTCCACACCCGAGCGTAGCTCCGCGCCGAGCGCCAGCAACGCCGCGCCCAAGCCACCGGCAGCGCCCGCGCCGGGCACGCCAAGCACCGAGCCAAATGTCCGTGCGTTCTCGGGTGTGCGCAACAACCCCTGGGCTCGCGCCTCGAAAATTGCCGCATCGAGCAGGCGACCGTAGCCGACCATCCAGCCGTCGTATCTGCGCAGCACCTCGACATCATCCGCCGGCAGGCCCTTCTGCCCGCCAAACACCGCCAGTGCGCCGCGACGCCCTACGAGCGGATTCTCGACATCCGAAAGCACCACGACACGCATGCCATTCAGTGCCCGAAGCGCTGGCGCCAAATCAACGCTCGCCACCTGCTCAAGGCCGGCAAGACCGGGGGCGACATCGCATCCCTGATCATCGACCACGCGCGCGCCCAGCGCCTGCAGCATGCCGGCGCCACCGTCGTTGGTGGCACTGCCGCCCAGACCAATATAGAGTGTCCTTGCGCCCGTGCGAACTGCGCGAAGCATAAGCTCGCCCACGCCATAGGTCGAAGCCGCCAACGCCGCCGACTCCGTACAACTCGAATACCCAATACCCGCCGCCTCGGCCATCTCAATTACAGCCGAGTCGCGCTCGTCGTCCACCAGCATCTGGGCAGACACGCGATCGCCCAAGGGACCTGCCACCTCGCAGGTCACAATCTCACCGCCGCACGCGTCGATGGCGTCGAGCGTTCCCTCGCCGCCATCCGCCAGCGGCAACGCGCGCACCTCGGCATCGGGCCACACACGGCGCATGCCCTCGGCAACCGCCGCCTCCGCCCGTGCACTCGACACGCTGCCCTTAAAGGAGTCAATCGCCAGCAGCACACGGCGGGGCCGGCGGCACGCAGGGCCAAAGTCAACCGCCTCAACGGCGATATCTTCGGCACACGCGAGCGCCTCGGCATGAGCGGCATGCGCCTCAAGATCGGCCCCACAACCGCAATCAGCGCCGCCCGCTCCGCGCAGACCGCCAAAATAGCTACTCAGCAGCTCGCGGCATTCATCCGCCAGGACCCCAGCCGTCACGTTAAACCGATGATTCAGGCGCGAGTCGGCATTCAAATCGTATAGGGATCCCAACGCGCCCGCCTTGGCGTCGCTCGCGCCATACACGCAGCGCCCCACGCGCGCGTTAACCATAAGGCCTGCGCACATGCAGCAAGGTTCCAACGTCACATAGACCGTACAGTCGGAAAGGCGCCAGCGACCGAGCGACCGAGCGGCAGCGCACAGGGCCGCGAACTCTGCATGAGCCGAAGGATCCTGATCGAGCTCGCGCCGATTGTGCGCCCTCGCGACGATCTCGCCGTCGCGCACCACTACGGCTCCGATAGGCACCTCGCCCACCGCCGCGGCGGCTCGCGCCTCGGCCAGCGCCTCGCGCATGAACTTCTCGTCGATTTCGGTGATCGTCATCGTTCGCCTTCCCTGTTGCAAATCCAAAACGATGCTATCATTACGACTCACGGAGAGATGGCAGAGCGGTTGAATGCGGCGGTCTTGAAAACCGTTGAGCGCGAGAGCGTTCCGGGGGTTCGAATCCCCCTCTCTCCGCCACTTTTAGTGATGCACCGGCGTCATGGTCCGCTCGAACAGCGCATCGACAACGTCGGCCATCTCGGGTCGACGCTCAAGATTGTGGCCCGATTCCCACCATATCGTGAAAAGTCGAATAATACCGCCGGCGACAAACTCAGACGTCGTCTCGAGTGACACGGGGGCCAGGGCATCCTCGGCAAGCACGTTCATCACACGCTCGCGGATGGAGCGGGCAATACGGTCGCAAATAACGTTGGTCAGCATTCCCGACATGCTGCTCGCCAAAATGTTGTCCATGAGCTGCTCATGGGCCAGAATCAGGTCCATGGCATCGTCCAAAATCGCGTGCCGGAGCGCGCGCACGTCCTCGGCAGACACTGTGCCGGCCTCATCGGGCTGTTTTTGCGGCAAGCCGGACATGAGCTCATCGATATAAAAGGCAAAGTAATCGTTCTTGTCGCGAAAGTGCTTGTAGAACGTCGTGCGGCGAATCATGGCGCGGTCGCACAGCATGGCAACCGTCAGGTCCTCAAAACGATGCTCCTCGAGAAGCTCGGTAAAGGCATCGAACAGGGCGCGGTAGGTTTTCTTGATGCGAAGGTCCACTGGTATCGCCATCCTCAGGGCAAAGACAACACTCGTCAATCTGTCGCATATCTTACACCTGTACCTCGCGCGCTTTGCCCCAGTGCCAACCCCACCGAAAACATAACGCTTACCGGAAAGTTCGGCACGGCAAAACGTTGCGGGTATACTAGTAGCGTTATACCAACGGCAGCTGGCGCATGCCGCCGCGGCCATTCGAAACGGAGACATCATGATTACCGTCATCATCGGCATCGTTGTTGTCATTGTGATTGTCTGCGCCATCGCCGGCATCTACAACAACATGGTCACCAAGCGTAACCGCATCGATAACGCCTGGCAGAACATCGATACGCAGCTGCAGCGCCGCAACGACCTGATCCCCAACCTGGTCGAGACCGTCAAGGGCTACGCCAAGCACGAGCAGGAGACGCTCTCCGCCGTGATCAGCGCGCGTAACACCGCCGTCAAGGCCACTACGCCCGAGGCCAAGATGGAAGCCGACAACGTGCTGACCGGTGCGCTGCGCCAGCTCTTTGCCGTAGCCGAGGCCTATCCCGATCTTAAGGCAAACACCAACTTTACGCAGCTGCAGGCATCACTCGAGGATACCGAGAACAAGATTAGCTATGCACGCCAGAGCTACAACGATTGCGTGCTCAGCTACAACAACGCCATTCAGACGTTCCCGGCTGTCATCTTTGCCGGCATCTTCCAGTTTAAGGAACGCCAGGGCTTCGAGGCCGCCGAAGCAGCCCGCCAGGCCCCGACCGTCAAGTTCTAGTAGTTTGGCAGCGCATCCTAAATCGGCTATATGCATAAACCGCCCCGTCGAATGCATACTTCGACGGGGCGGTTTCCTTTTTCGCGAAGGTCCCCCTTTAAGCGCCGTGCATTTTTAGGAGTATTCAACATAACCAAGGGCTACGGGCGCTACGATAAATGCCAAAGACCGCGAATATCCCTGCAAATCAAACGCTGTCAGCCCATAACCCCGCCCATCATTCGTAGAAAACATCGAGAAATCCCGATTTTTTGCCCGAGGTCGGTATGCAGGGGCCTTCGGTTGCAGAATACTCGCAAAAATGCACGTCGCCATCACCCCCACATGGCGCGAAGCAAAACAAAAGGGCGACCTTCCTTTCCGGCGCACTCCGCAGGACGAAAGAACCTCCGCCGCACGAAGTGCGCTGCGGAGGTTCTTGCATGTCCGAGGACGCGCCGGAAAAGAAGGTTGCCCTCGGGCCGAACAGCTATGGCAGCTTACGCCACGGTATAGACCCAGTTGTGCTTATCTTCAACAGCACCAGACTGGATACCAGTCAGGGTCTCGCGGAGCTTCTTCATCACAGGGCCGATCTCGGTGTAGCCAGCCGGGAAGGTCACGGTCTCGTCGGCGCCGTAAACCTTGTTGTCGATCTCGCCGACCGGGGAGATAACGGCAGCGGTGCCGCACAGGCCGCACTCGACAAAGGTACCGGCCTTGACCTCGGCCCACTCGACAGGGCGTTGGTCGACGGTAATGCCCAGGTCCTGAGCAACCTGAACGAGCGAACGACGGGTGATAGAGGGCAGGATGGAGTCGGTGTGCGACTGCGGAACGACGAGGGTGCCGTCCTCCTTCACGAACAGCACGTTGGCGCCGCCGGTCTCCTCGACATAGGTGCGGGACTCGGAGTCGAGATACAGGTTCTCGGCATAACCCTCGCGATGGGCCTCCATCGTGGGTTTAAGGGACATGGCGTAGTTCAGGCCGGCCTTGATGTTACCGGTGCCGTGCGGTGCAGCGCGGTCATACTCGGAAACGCGCAGCTTGACGGGCTTGAGGCCACCCTTAAAGTACGGACCGACCGGGGTCACGAGAATGCGGAACGTGTACTCAGGAGCGGGAGCCACGCCGATCACGTCACCGGAGCCGATCATAAACGGACGCACGTACAGGGTCGCGCCGGAACCGAAGGGCGGAACCCAGGCGGCGTTGGCAGAAACGACCTGCTTGACGGCCTCAACGAACTTGTCCTTGGGGAACGGGGGCATCTCGAGGCGCTGCGCAGAGTTGTACATACGCTCGGCGTTCATGTCGGGACGGAAGCAGACGATGCTGCCATCCTCGGCGGTGTAGGCCTTCAGGCCCTCAAAGACCTCCTGGCAGTAATGGAAGATGCCACCGCACTCGGAGACATGCAGGGTGTGGTCGGTGGTCAGGCCGCCCTCGTCCCACTCGCCATCCTTCCAATGGGCCTCGTAACTGTAATCGGTCTTCATGTAGCCAAAGCCGAGGCTACCCCAATCGATATCCTTCTTCTCGACAGTCATATGTCGCTCCTTACATACACAGTTGCATACTCGCGAACCCGCACGCAAGGACCGAGGCCGACCGCGTCGCAACGTCGCACGCCCGGAGCGTAGAGCCGGACGGGACACGCGAACGGCATCAAAGCCGATGGCACGTCGATTCGCATGCACGAGATTGTACTCCGCACGCGCGTCGGATAAAACGTTTTTCTTTAACTAACTAAAGTATTTTCATTTGACCGAAGCAAAAAGGCCCGTCACCGTAAGCGGTGACGGGCCTCAACGGCACGGTTTGCGCGCCGGCTCGATCTACGCGTTCTTTTTGCCCAGCTTAGCCTTAACCAGACCGACCACGGTCGGGATGATCGACACGGCGACGATGCCGATAATCAGCAGCTCAAAGTGCTCCTGCACAAAGGGAATGCCGCCAAAGAAGTAGCCCAGCAGCGTAAAGACCGTCGACCAGGTAATGCCGCCCAGCACGTTAAAGATGACAAAGTTGCGCCAATGCATGCCGCCCATGCCGGCGATAAAGGGCACAAAGGTACGGATAAACGGAAAGAAGCGGCCCAGGAAGATGGCCAGGTGGCCCCACTTGTCCAAGAAGTCCTCGGACTTTTTGATGCGCTCGGGCGTCATGGCCTTTACCTTGCCCGAAGCGATGATCTTTTGGCCAAAGAAATGACCGATCATAAAGTTGCACTGATCGCCCAAGATGGCAGCCGTCCATGCGACGGCCAGCAGAGCCACGATGTTAAAGCCGCCGTTGTGGGCAAAGAAACCCGAGGCAAACAGCAGCGAGTCGCCGGGAAGGAACGGGAAGAACACCACGCCCGTCTCGATAAAGATAATCAGGAACACGCAGCCATAGGCCATAAGCGGGCCGGCGGCGATCCAGCTGGCGATCGCGGTGCGCGGATCCTTAAGCAGCTCGGCGATAAAATTGATGAAACCCATGAAGTAAAACCTCTCAGTTGTGGGCGCGGACACGTCCAAGTTGACCAGTATACGGTTGCGGCGTGGCCATGCACACGACCGCACAAAAGCATGACTCCATTACCAGCAAGTTTGCATAACTGACACCTGTCGCGCAAAGCCGAGCAAGATTGCTCTTCCTAATCCCTAGCGAATCGCTATACTTTATTGAATCGCATTGCCATGGCGCTAAGGGAGGGCGGCCGGTGAGCTTTATCAATACCGTTCGCGAGGACATCAAGACCGTCCAAGCGCAGGACCCCGCCGCACAAAACGGCCTGGTCATTTTCCTTTCGTACCCCGGCCTGCATGCCAAATGGAACCACGTACCCGAGCACTGGCTCTGGGAGCACGGTCATCGATCGCTCGCCCGCGTGCTCTCGCAAATCACCCGCCACATCACCGGCGTCGAGATTCATCCCGCTGCACAGATCGGCAAACATTTCTTTATCGACCACGCCATGGGCGTCGTCATCGGCGAGACCACCATCGTGGGCGACAACTGTGTGCTCTACCAGGGCGTCACACTCGGCGGCACCGGCAACGAGACCGGCAAACGCCACCCCACCCTGGGCAACAATGTCACCGTGGGCACGGGCGCCAAGGTGCTTGGCAACATCCGCATCGGCAACAACGTCAAGATCGGCGGCAACTCGGTTGTCGTCAAGGACGTGCCCGACAACTGTACCGTCGTGGGCGTGCCCGGGCGCATCATCAAGCGCAACGGCTGCCGTGTGTTCGAGGAGAGTTTCGACGCCAAGCAGCATCGCGAGTACATGCCCGATGACGCCGCCGAGCAGAGTGCCCTCAACCGCCAGGGCATCACCGAGAATGCCCGCCGCGTCAAAGAACTCGAGCGAGAGGTGGCCGAGCTCAAGGCCCTCGTCGCCAAGCTCATGGACGAACGTTAGGAACGCAAGCGGCACAAAACAATATCGGCACCGACGCAAAAGGCGCGCCAGGGAATCAATCCCCGGCGCGCCATTCCTTTTGATGTGACATGCGGGACTGTCCCTTTGTCACATTATGCGAACTGACTCAGATAGAGGTCGGCGTAAACACCCTCGGCAGCCAGCAGTTCCTTATGCGTGCCTTGCTCGATAATGTTGCCGTGGTCCATGACCAAGATCAGGTCGGCGTCCACGATCGTCGACAGGCGATGCGCGATCACAAAGCTTGTGCGCCCATGCATGAGCGCGTCCATGGCACGGCCGATGGCAAGCTCGGTGCGCGTATCCACGCTTGAGGTCGCCTCATCCAGAATGAGAATCGCCGGGTTGTTGAGCAGCACGCGCGCAATGGTCAGCAGCTGACGCTGGCCCTGGCTGATGCTTTCGGCATCATTGGCCACGCGCGTGTCGTAGCCCTGCGGCATGGTGCGCACAAAGAAGTCGACCTGCGCGGCGCGGGCGGCAGCCACGATCTCATCGCGCGTTGCCTCGGGGCAGCCGTAGGCGATGTTTTCGGCAATCGTGCCGTCGAACAGCCAGGCGTCCTGCAGCACCATGCCAAACTGCTGACGTAGCTCACCGCGGTTCACGAGGCGCGTATCCACACCGTCGAGCGTAATGCGGCCGCCGTCGATTTCGTAAAAGCGCATGAGTAAGTTGATGAGCGTGGTCTTACCCGCACCCGTTGTTCCCACCACCGCAATCTTCTGACCCGGTTCGGCGGTAAACGACACGTCGCACATGAGCGGCTTTTCGGGCGTGTAGCCAAAGCGCACATGCTCAAAAGCGACACGGCCCTCCACGCGACCCGGCAGATTGGCAGCCTCGCCCGGCTGCGGATCGGCCTCCATCTCGGGCTCATCGAGCAGGTCGAACACGCGCTCCGCACTCGCCAGCGCGCTCTGCAGCGAGTTGAAAGTGAACGACAGCTGCGTCATGGGTTCGGACGCCTCGTAGATAAACTGGAAGAACGCCTGGAACACGCCGACGGTCATGTGACCGGCGACCAGCATGCTGCAGCCCACGAGCGCAATCACGATCTGCGCCAGGCGACCGATAAAGCGAACCGCGGGTCCGACGGCGTTGATCATAAAGTCGGCCTTGGTACTCACGCGCGCCAGCTCGCCCGAGGCCTCGTGCACCTCGGCAGAGCTCTGGTGCTCACGGTTGAATGCGCGAATCACCAAACGGCCCGAATAGCCCTCCTCGACCGCGCTCGTGATTTTGGACACCCATTCCTGACGCTCGCCCGTCACATCATGCGTACGGCGCGAAACCACCTTGGTCACCAGCAGCGATACCGCCGTAAAACCCAAAAAGATCAACGTGAGCCTAACGCTATAGACGAACATCATGATGATGGCACCCGTCACGGTACCGATCGATACCAGCAGCTGCAGCAATCCGCGCTGCATGCTCTCGGACATCTTGTCCAAGTCGTTGGTCGCACGGCTGACCACCTCACCGGGGCGATGTGCGTCAAAGTAGGCGAGCGGCAGGCGGCTGAGCTTTTGCGCGATGCGGTTGCGCAGACGCAGGTTGAGTCGCTCGGCCACACTCGACATCAAAAAGCTCTGCAACGCATAGAACGACCCGGCAGCCGTCCAGATCAAGAAGTAGACAAAGATGGTCTTGCCGCATTGGTCCCAGGTGATGCTGAAGGTGGTTCCGCTGGCAAACGCCACCTGTATATGGCCCCACAGCTCGTCGATAACATGGGCGCTATATGCCGGCGCGGCGGTGTTAAAGATGACGTAGAACACGATGCTCGCAAACACGATGTAGAAGCGCCAATGGTCGCCGGCGGCCTCGCCCCACAAGCGGCGCACCGTCGCCCAGGTATCGCGGGGTTTCTCGTCCTCATCCTCGTCGTCCACATCGCGCATGCGCTCTGCTTCCGCGCGGGCACGCTCGTCCTCGGCACGCTCGTTTTCCTCGTACAGCGCTTGGCGGCGAGCCTCACGCTCGGCCGCGGCCTTGGCGGCGTCATCCAGCTCGGTCGGCGCGGCAGCCTGCTCGACCGCTTCCTCGGCAGCGTCCGCAGCGGCGGCATCGATAGTGTCGCTGTGCTTCTTGAGCTCCCCGGTCATGCTACTCACCTCCCTTCATCTGCGATTCCGCGATGGCGCGGTACACCTCGCAGGTTTCCATAAGCTCGCCATGCGTGCCCAGGCCCACGACCTCGCCATCCTTGAGCACGACAATCTGGTCGGCGTGCAGAATCGTCGAGATGCGCTGCGCGATGATGAGCACCGCGGCGTCGCGCGTCTCGTCCTGCAGCGCATGGCGCAGGGCGGCATCGGTCTTAAAGTCCAGAGCAGAAAAACTGTCGTCGAAGATATACAGGTCGGCGCGCTTCATGAGCGCGCGAGCAATGGCCAGGCGCTGGCGCTGGCCGCCCGAAAAGTTCGTACCGCCCTGGGCAACCGGGGTATCGAGCCCCTGCGGCTGATCGAGCACAAAGGTGCTCTGGGCAACCTGCAGCGCATGAAGCATGTCCGCCTCGGTCGCGTCCTCGTTGCCAAAGCGCAGATTGCTTGCCACGGTACCCGAGAACAGCCACGCCTTCTGCGGCACATAGGCGATGCGCCCGCGAATCTCACCTTGCGAAAGCTCGCGCAGATCGACGCCGTCCAGGCGAATGATGCCCTTGGTGGCATCGTGGAAGCGCAGTAGAAGCTTTGCCACCGTCGACTTGCCCGAGCCCGTCGAGCCCACGATCGCGGTGGTCTGCCCGCGACGACAGGCAAAGCTCAGGTCGCACAGGGTGTCCTCGTCGGCATCGTCAAAGCGAAACGACATGTGATCGAACACGGCGACCGTATCGGCCCCGTCCTTTGAGTCGGACGCGGCCGCATCGAGCGTACGCTGGCCATCGACGATGCTCGGCTTAATCTCCAGCACCTGCTGTGCGCGGTTCAGACATGCGGCGGCACGCGGAAGCGTCAGCACCACCATCTGCGCCATCATCACAAAGAACAGGATCAGAAGCGCGTACTCCAGCACCGCCGAGATGCTCGCGATCTGCATGGCGTGGGCGCCCACGCGGTTGCCGCCAACCCACAGCACCGCTACCTCGGCGATGTTCATCAAAAAGAAGCTTGAGCTGTCGAGGCCCACAAACAGGTGGTTGACTTTGATGGCGTTGGCGGCGTAGTCGCTGAACACCTCGTCCAGGCGCCGCTCCTCGTGATGCTCCTTGTTAAACGCACGGATGACGCGCACGCCCACGATGTTTTCGCGCAGCACCACGTTCATGCGGTCGATAAAGCTCTGCAAGCGCATAAAGATCGGAGCCGCGTTGGCAACCGTAAAGACCGCCGCCACCAGCACAATCGCAACCACGACGCCCAGAAGCGTGCCCATGGCAGGATCGATAAACCAGGCGAAGATGATGCCCGCCACAGCCAAAAACGGCACGGGCAGCACCAGCTGAATCGTCTGCAGAATCGCCTGCTGAATCACGTTGATGTCGTTGAGCGAGCGCGTGATCATCGATCCGGTGCCAAAGCGCTCAAAGTCGCTGGCCGCGAGCTCGAGCGACTTGTCGTACACGGCATTGCGGATATCGCAGGCCACGTTGGCGGCCAAGCGCGCCGAAAGATAGCAGCCCAGCACCGCGCCACCGCTGGCCATGCCGGTCGCGATAAGCATGTAGAGGCCATTGCGCAAAATGTAGTCGACATCACCCGTGGTGATACCGGTGTTGACCATGTTCGCCAGCATCGTGGGAACCAACAGCGTGCCGACGTTATCAACCAGCAGCACCAGCAGCGTCACTGCGACAAGCCCTCGATAGGGCTTCAGAAACCTCATTAACAGTCGCACGACTCCCCCTCACATTGATCCTGCGTCTGGCTTGCAGCTGCCACCTGCTGCTTAAATGTCTCGCACTCCTCATCGAGCACCTGGGAGAATTTGCCGATCAAGCGCATAATCTCGCGTTGCTCACACGGCTCAAGCGCGCCAAAGGCTCGCTGCTCGGCCTTGAGTGCCGGCAGCGCATAACGCTCGGCAAACCGCATGCCCGCTTCGGTCAAACGCACAACCTTGTTCTTACGGCTGCCTTCGGCAAACTCCAACGTTGCAAAGTCCCGCGCCGTCAAGGTTTTAATGGCCGAGTTGATGGTCTGCTTGCTGTAGAACCATTCGCTCGTCAGGCGGCTTACGGCAATACTGCCGCCCGCCGTGCTGGTATCGACGAGCATCCAGTAAGCGCAGTCCGAAAGACCGCAGGCGCGCGAGAACTCCGAATAGATATGGTCGAGTCCATTGAGCAACCGGTCGAAGTCGACCAGCGTAACCGCACTATTCATCTATCCCACCATTCGATTGTCCGATTTTTGACCAATTTATATCTCTAGATTAGTCCGAGTTTTGGCTATCGTCAACAGGCTCTCCGCAAATGCCTGCACTTTTATGGCCTATCGGCAGAAAAAGACCGCCGGCGCGGGGGCGGCGCCAGCGGTCACGTGAAAATCGGGTTTTATTGCCTGTTAGGCGGCGACGGCCTCATAGACCGTAGCGCCCGAGAAGCTGTCATGCAGGCTCTTGCCGGCAATCCACGGCAGCTCGACGACCTCGCAGACCGTGTTGACCAGCTCGGAGCAGTCAGTAAAGTGGCCCTTGTCGTTGAGGGCCTCGCAATCCTGAACACGCCAATAGCCATCGGTGTGCGTGATGTAGTACTCGTGATCGTCAATCGTCACAAAAGCGCGCGTCTTGGAACGCAGCAGCTTCAGAAATCCTTCGAAGTCGGTCTCGACGACATCTCCAGCCTGGAACATGATGTTACCTCCTGGCCCGGCGCCACCACGGCGCATTGATAAACGCTGGTACTCCTTTAGTAAAACCTTTATCAGAGGTTATGCGTTCGTCATTTAGGCAAGTGGTAAAAAACCGCAGGGTAGACGGGATAAAACGTTTAACCATCCCATTTGTTTGTCACATTCTGAAGGTACTTTTATGCAAACCTACTTTCCCAATTGGAATCTATCCTTTTGGCCGGGCAATTGACCGTCTATCGTTTGAGCCCGACGGGTATGAACGGGGCATCTGCAACGCCACCGCAAGGAGACACCATGGAGACCATCGAAGCGCTCATTCACCGCCGCAGCTGCCGCAAATACAGCGATCGTCCCGTCGAGGCCGAGAAGCTTGCACGTATTATCGAAGCCGGCCAATATGCACCGAGCGGCATGGGCCGCCAGCCGGTGACGTTTGTCGCCGTCACCGACCCCGCGACCGTTGAACGTCTCTCACAGCTCAACGCGCAAGTCATGGGCAGCAACGGCGACCCCTTCTACGGTGCCAAGACTGTTGTGGTGGTACTGGTCGACCGCAGCGTGCCCACGCATCTGGAAGACGGTTCGCTCGCCATGGGCAACTTGCTCAACGCCGCCTATGCACTGGGTGTTGATTCGTGCTGGATTCATCGCGCCCACGAGGTTTTCGATTCGCCCGAGGGCCTGGAGCTACTGGCCAGCTGGGGTCTGCCCGCCGACGGAAGCCTACGCGGCGTCGGTCACTGCATTCTGGGCTATGCCGAGGACACGCTACCCGAGGCAAAGCCGCGCCGCAACAACGTGGTGTACGTGAAGTAATTAGTTCCGCCGTTCTAACGAACGGCGGACCCGCTCGCAACTTATCTTGCCGATGGAGTTGTCGTCGTTTCGTTCGTGTGGGTCGTTTCGGCGCCGTCGCCCTGTTCGCCCTCGTCCTTTTGAGCGTCGGCGATGGTGGAGGCCGCCGCAACGATACCGCGCTGGGGCGCGACGCCCGTCTGGGTCTGAGCGCCCTCGACAATTTCTGTGCCTGCATGCGCGAGCTCGGGCGATTTAAACATCGCGTCCAAGTTGGCACCGCCGCCGGCGTAGCCAAGCGCAGCGAGTGCGATGACGATCACTGCAACGACGACCGCGATCGGCACATAACGATGCCAACCAGCCGGATTGAGTCCGCTGCGACGAGCCGCCCCGCGGCTGATGTAACCGAGCGTGCCGTCGTGCTTGAGCTTTGAGCCCACCACGCGTTTGCGGCCCCACAACGAGGACTCTGCCCGCATGGCCAAGCGGGCGCTTGCCGAAGGATAGCCGTATTTAGTGCGCTTGAACGAGCCATCAAACCCCGAGGCGTGTTTGCCCCACGTCACCGATGTTGTGCGTCGGTTGACCGGCGCGGCACTCCGCCTTCTGCGGCTCGGTTTTGTAGTCTCAGCCATACGCCCCCGCACGCCGTAACCAAATCGAAACAATAATGCTTTGGACTGTAGCACACGCGTCGCGCGCGGTCACGGGCGCCTCGCTCAACGGTCATCGTCCTTCAGCAAGCGCCACAGCGTTGTTCGGCTTATGCCCAGCACCTCCGCCGCACGGGTTCGGTTGCCATGGAGATGGTCTACAACCAGATGCGCGATATCTCGCTCGGTATCGATCAGCGGTCGCAGGATATACAGGTCGCTTTCGAGTGTCGGGGCGCCAAAGGTTGCGGTCTTAATCACGTCCTCTTGGGCTAGCACTTCCTCCGCCACAGCGCGATCCACCGTGCCCGTCCCCACCAATATATACAGTCGTTCCGAGACCTCGCGGAGCTGCAGATAGTTGCGCGGCCAGCGGTAAGCATCGAGCGCCTTCGTCGCCGCGGCAGACAGCGTGGGCGCTGCCGTCCCAAATGCACCAGCGAGATATTCCAAATAGCGCGCAACCTTCGTCGACGCGGCTCCCTGCTCGACGATTGCCGGCGCCACGCTCACCGCACAGGCGAAGCGCTCGGTCACAAAGGCGGCTTGATCACTTTCGCTGCCGCCCGGCATGTCATTCGCCGTCAGCACCACATGGCAGCGCGTCGCCAACGCGGTGTCGGCCATCGTGGAAACGAGCTCGCGAAGGCGCTGGGAGCCAACCGCATTCCAGCCCGCAATGCAAAGTGTCAGCCCCGTTTGGAACAACGGCGATTCGGCGCTTTTGAGCACGTGGCGCCAACCGCGATCGGTAAGCTCATCGAGCGCAACGGCAACAAAGGGTTGATCGGCAAAAGGACCGTCCAGATAGAGGCGCTTGGCGATCTCGATCTGACCCGCTCCCAGCTCGCCCTCGAGCATAAGGGGCACACCGCGCGCGTAGCTCTCGGCGACCGGCGCAGCTACCGAGGCCGTCCCCTCAACGATGCCGTACGCGCTCGATTCGTAGCGGGCCTCAACTTCGCCGGCGTTGAGCCACTCGATGCCCGCATGTGCCGCGGCGCCGCGCACCTCGCGGACCACGACGACCCAAAGGCCCCCACCCTCTTTGTCGGTGGGGCGAACGGTCAGGCTCAGGCGCGTACCCGCGCGCCCCATAACCAGACGCGCGCCGTCTCCTATACGGTCGAGGCGCTCAGCGACAAAAGCCGCCACATCCCGCTCAAGCGCCGCGTCATTCATGGTCGAAATCACGACGTCCCCACGCGCATCGATTGCCAATGCCGAGGCCCCGGCAGCAGCCAGGGCCTCGGTCAAGATGTTCAGCTTGGCATCGCTATTCATGATTTGCCCCTGTCCGCGGCGACGTGCAACCGCCGACGGTCGCACGACCGAGTGTTTCAAAATTGAACGATATTGCTCACCAAACACTATAGGGCAGAAAGCGCCGTCCTGCGAGTATAGGTGTTGCCCCGCATCGCCATCCTGGCGGGGCGATAAGAGCTCTTCGGGACCTATAAACCTGCGGACAAGCCATACCCGCAAGAGCTCCTATCGCTCCACCGCGAGGATGCGCTCGCCAGCACGCAGCACGCAAATAAGCTACTTCTCTACCAGATTCCCAGCACGTGCTGCATTCCCAAACTCATGCACGCAATGCCAATCCAGCAGCAAAAGCCCAATGCGATGGGCTTGCCGCCCTTTTTGACCAGCTCGACGATATCGGTATTAAAGCCAATAGCCGCCATAGCCATCACGATAAAGAACTTCGACAGCTCCTTGATGGGCGCCGTAATGGATGCAGGAAGCTGAAGCACCGTGGTGATTACGCTCGCCAGCACAAAGAACAGCACGAACATGGGAAACGCGCGTTTAAGCGAGAACGTGCTTTTGGCGTCGCCGCCGGCCTTGCGCGCCAGATGCATCTGCCAGCATGCGAGAGCCAACGTAATGGGAATAATGGCCAGCGTCCTGGTGAGCTTGACCACTGTGGCGCTCTCGAGCACATTGGCGCCGGGATGCATGCTGTCCCAGGCGCTCGCCGCAGCCGTTACCGACGAGGTGTCGTTGATGGCGGTGCCGGCAAACAGGCCAAAGCCCTCGTTGGTCAGCCCGAGCATGCCGCCGAGCGTCGGAAACACGAGCGCCGCGATAACGTTAAACAGGAAGATGACCGAAATAGCCTGGGCAATCTCGCGATCGTCGGCATCGATGACGGGCGCAGTCGCGGCGATGGCAGAACCGCCGCAAATCGACGAACCCACACCCACAAGCGTCGCGATCTTGCCCGGCACGTTCATAACGCGGCAGAGCACGAAGGCGATGACAAGCGAGGTCGAAATCGTCGCCACGATAATCGGCAGCGACTGAGCGCCTTTGGACAGAATCTGCGAGAGGTTCATGCCAAAGCCAAGCAGGATTACCGCGTACTGCAAGACTTTTTTAGACGTATAGGTGACACCGGCGGAGAGCTGTTCGCGACGATTCTTGGGAAAGACGAGCGCCAGGACCATGCCAAAGAGGATGGCAAACACCGGCCCGCCGACCACCTCAACCTGTTTGCCGAGCAACGTCGCGGGGATGGCGACGATCAGGCAGAACAATACGCCCTTCCAGCGCTCGCGTACGATATTCGCCAGTTGCATATGGGATTCCTTCTTTCTATTTCACGTTTGCGACGGCTTATGATACGGCAACATTGAGCACGGCCATGCGTAAACACAAACCAAGATGCCGCAATAGTTCTTGGGCAACAGTCGAATTACCCACCGCGGAGAGCCGATTCGCGGCATAATTAACAGCTGACATATCAGTGTGATAGAACGGTTGCGAGGCACTATGGAAGAATCGATGCACGTCGGCGAGCAGGAAACGAGCCTACAGGACCAGTCCTACCACACCATTCGACGCAAAATCGTCTACCTGGACTACAAACCGGGCGAAAAACTGGGCGTCAAGCAGCTTTGCGACGACCTGGATATGGGGCGCACCCCTGTGCGCGAGGCGCTGGTGCGTCTGGCGCAAGAGGGCCTGGTGCGTACCGTGCCCCAAAGCGGCACCTATGTCTCGCCCATCAACCTCACTCTTGCCGAGAGCGCCTGCTACATTCGCGAGCACCTGGAAAAGCAGGTGATTGTAGAGTGCTGCGCCCGTGCCACCTCGGCAGGCATCGAGCAGCTCGACCGAGCCATCGCGCTGCAGGAAAAGACCATGGCCGAAGAGGATCGCATCGGCTTCTTTTTAAGCGACAACCTCATGCACCGCATGATCTTTAACATCGCGTGCCGCAGCACCGTGTGGTCGTGGCTCGAGGCGACCAATGCCGACCTGGAGCGCTTCCGCTGGCTTCGCGCCGCCACGCAGAGGCTCGACAATCAGGAGATTGTTAACGAGCACAAGAAAATCCGCCGCGCCATCGCCGGTCGCGACCCCATCGAGGCGAGCTTCTTGGTGAGCAAGCACCTGCATATGATGTTCCGCAACCAGACCGAGGTCCTGGACCAATATCCCAAGTACTTCGAGACCAGCAAGCTCCGCTAACCTGCCAAAAAGGGACAGGTTTATTTTGGCAGGTTTTATCTGGGCAAATGCAACAAGGCCCGACTCCGTCTTGATGCGGAGCCGGGCCTTAGTCGCTAGAACGGCGGAACCAACTACTCTACCGTGACGCTCTTGGCCAGGTTACGGGGCTGATCGACGTCGCAGCCGCGCAGGATGGCGACCTCGCGGGCGAGCAGCTGCAGCGGGACGCTCGCCGTGATGGGGCTGAACACGTCGCGGACGGCCGGCACGCGGATGATGCAGTCGGCGATCTTGTTGATCTCCTCGTCGCCCTCGGTGGCAACGACGATGACCTTGGCACCGCGCGCCTTGCACTCCATAAGGTTCGACACGGTCTTGTCGTAGGTGGCACTCTTGGTGGCCACGGCGATGACGGGGAAGCCCGGATCGATCAGCGCGATGGGGCCGTGCTTCATCTCGCCGGCGGCATACGCCTCGGCGTGCAGGTAGCTGACCTCCTTGAGCTTGAGCGCGCCCTCGTAGGAAATGGCGGCGCCCATGCCGCGACCCACGAACAGCGCGGATTGCGCGTCCTTGCAGACAAGCGCGGCCTCGTGCACGGCCTCGGTCTGCGTATCCAAAATCCACTGAATCTGCTCGGCGGTATCGGAAAGCTCGCGGAACAGCATGCGCGTCTGCTTGGTGGTCAGGCGGTACTTGACCTGCGCCAGCAGCAGAGCCAGCAGCGTCAGGCTCACAACCTGGCCGATAAAGCTCTTGGTTGAGGCGACTGCGATCTCCTTGTTGGCCTTGGTGTAGATGACGCCGTCGCTCTCACGCGCCACGGGGCTGCCCACCACGTTGGTGATGCCGAAGACCTTGGCACCCTTGATGCGCGCGTCGCGAATGGCGGCAAGGGTATCGGCCGTCTCGCCCGACTGGGACACGGCAACGACAAGCGTCGTCGGCGTAATGATGGGATTGCGATAGCGGAACTCGCTGGCCGCCTCAACCTCGGTGGGGATGCGAGCCCAGCCCTCGATAAGGTTCTTGGCAATGAGACCGGCGTGGTAGCTGGTGCCGCAAGCGATCAC
Source organism: uncultured Collinsella sp. (assembly GCA_947001705.1). Classification (GTDB taxonomy): domain Bacteria; phylum Actinomycetota; class Coriobacteriia; order Coriobacteriales; family Coriobacteriaceae; genus Collinsella. Next base: position 30,741 of record CAMQHT010000010.1, on the reverse strand, counting down.
GTAGACGCGGTCGATATCGTTGAGCTCCTCGAGCGAAAGACCCAGCTCATCGATATCGAGCTCGCCGGCAGGCGTCATGCGGCCCACCAGAGTATCGCGCACGACGCGCGGCTGCTCGTGAATCTCCTTGAGCATAAAGTCGGGATAACCGCCCTTTTCGGCCATGTCCAGGTCCCAGTCGATATGGGTGATCTTGGGCTCGATCACGTTGCCGGCCTCGTCGGTATACTCGACGCCCGCGGGCGTGAGTTTGGCAAACTGACCGTCTTCGAGCACCACGACATCGCGGGTGGCATCGATAAGCGCGATCACATCGGAGGCGACGTAGGAGCCGGTCTCGCCCACGCCGACCACAATCGGTGAGTCCTTGCGGGCAACGGCAATCACGCCAGGCTCGTCGGCGCACACGGCGGCCAAGCCATAGGCGCCCACCACGTGGGTGCAAGCCTCGCGCACGGAAGCCATCAGGTCGTGCGTCTCGGCATAGGCCTCTTCGATCAAGTGCGCGAAGACTTCGGTATCGGTCTCGCTCTTAAAGTGATGGCCGCGGCCCTCCAGCTCCTCGCGCAGCTCGGCGAAGTTCTCGATGATGCCATTGTGGACGATGGCGATGCGACCGTCGCAGCTGGTGTGGGGGTGAGCGTTAACGACGGAGGGCTTGCCGTGGGTAGCCCAGCGAGTGTGACCGATACCGCAGGTTGCGCCGCTATCGATATTGGAAAGCTCGCTCTCCAGGCCCGCAACCTTGCCCACGCGGCGGATGACGTCGAGGTGCGCCGCGGCGCCCTCGCCCACCTCGAGCGCGACGCCCGAGGAGTCATAGCCGCGATATTCCATACGCTTAAGGCCCGTGACCAGTATGTTCTTTGCAATATCAGAGCCGGTGTAGCCGACAATTCCGCACATAGGATAAATCCCTTCGTCCGCGTGACTGCAAAACGCCCACGCACAAGGGGCGCTGAGACGTATAACGTTCGAGTATTGTACTCACGCAAGCGCAAGCTGGTATACCAGAAGTGGTATCTCAACTTAGATACCACCCGATGCACACATGCCCAGCCGGTCCAAACCACCACAATGGGGACAGGCGCCTTTGTGGCGGTCCGGGGCAGTAGCAGCGTTTCCCCAGATAAAACCTGCCAAAATAAACCTGTCCCTTTTTGGTAGGTTTGGGATGCTACAATCTGGCTTGTACTTGAAACGCATCAAAGGGGCCGCTATGGCAAAGATAAAAATCAGCGATGTCGCGCGCGAGGCAGGGGTCTCGCTGGGCACGGTGTCCAACGCGCTCAACCACCCCGAAAAGCTGCGCCCCGAGACCCTCAAGCTCATCAACGAGACCATCAATCGCTTGGGCTACCTGCCCAACCAAAGCGCCCGTCAGCTCGCGGGCGGCACCACCAAGTCCTTTGGCCTGGTCCTCCCCCGTCTCGACCACGGCTTCTCACTCCAGATTGCCAGCGGCGCCCATAACGAGGCACGCAAGCACGGCTATGACTTGCTCATCGCCAACGCCGACAACGACGACATTCTCGAAGACCATTACCTGCGCTACTTTATGGGCACGCAGATGTCCGGCGTCATGGTTCAGCCCATGGCGTCCCCCGATTGGCACCCCGCCATGACCAAGATTCCCGTCCCCATCGTCCATCTGGACATCCGCTGTTCCGAGCCCGGCTACTACGTGGCTGCCGATAACGAAGCCCAAGGTCGCATCATCGCCGAGCTCGCCATCGCCCGCGGCGCACGCCATATTGTCGTTGTAGGTCGAGCAGCATTTATGCAGCTCACCCTACGCGTGCTTGGCATTCACAAGGCCCTTGCCCTGCACCCCGATATCAAGATCGAAGTCATCGACGCCGGCGAATGGAATACCGCTGCCGACGGCTACGGCATCGGTGCCCAGATCGCCGAGCGCCCTGCTGACGAGCGCCCCGACTTCGTGGTCGGCCTGACCGACGTATTGGCCTCGGGCGTTATCTCGGCGCTGACCGACAAAGGCATCTCCGTCCCCGAGCAGGTTCGCGTGGCCGGATGCGACGGCAACCCACTCGCTTGGAGCGGGGCGGTCCCGCTCACCACGGTAGCACCCCCAGGCTACGAGATTGGCCGCAAGGGCGTTCAATTGCTCATGGAACAAATCGAGGATAAACCTGCCGCCAAGACCAAACGAGTCCGCATCGGCTCCGCCGCGCGCACCGTCACCACGGTCACGGCCAGCGAGGGCATTAACCGTCAGGAGCTCGTGCGTCCCTTCTTGCTCGAGCGCGTAAGTACCCAAAATGCCAAGCCGCACCCGACGGGCCAACCCATGGTCCCGACAACCGACATCAACCTGGGCGCCTACTTGTAACAAAAAACGCCGCAACGGAAACAGGCCCGCTGCGGCGTTTTTTGCTGACCCACGCACCCCTCCCCCACATAGCCAAAGCTGCCGCCTCGGATATTTATGGAATGCAATCCATTTTTCATTAACTTTTTTGTTAAAATAGACTAAATTCCATATTTTTAGATATTTCCTATAAGTATTGATTTTGCTCCAGTTTTTTCTCGCCAAGAAAGGGGTTTCATGAATCTGATTGATCGCAAACAGTACCTCGACTGGCTCATTTCGTGGAAAGACTCACACGTCATCAAGGTCGTTTCGGGCGTGCGAAGGTCCGGCAAATCAAAGCTATTCGAAATCTACCGTAGCTACCTGCGCGATCATGGAATCACAGGTGACCAGGTTATATCCCTCAACTTTGAAGACCTGGAGTTCGAGTCGCTTACGTCATATAGAGCACTCTACGACTACATTTCCGCCAGACTCGTCCCCGATAAGATGAACTACGTTTTTCTGGACGAGATACAGCACGTCGAGCATTTCGAAAAAGCCGTCGACAGTCTTTTTATCAAGGACAATGTCGACCTCTACATAACCGGTTCCAACGCTTATCTGCTCTCGAGCGAGCTGGCAACTTTGCTCTCCGGCCGCTACGTAGAGCTCAAGATGCTGCCCCTATCCTTTAAAGAGTTTTGCTCGGCAAAAACCAATGACGGAAAGGCTCCCACCCAGCTGTTTGACGAGTACATCACCAGGGGTTCCTTTCCCTTTATCGCCGAGACGGGCATCCAAGGCCACCAGGCGCGCGACTACCTCATGAGCCTCTACGACACCATAGTCATACGGGACGTTATCGAACGCTTGAAGGTCTCAGACGTCCCGACCCTGCGCGATATCACCAAATTCCTACTCCATAGCATTGGAAACCGGATCTCGATTAAAAAAATCTCCGACACGCTCTCGTCCAACGGCAACAAAACCGACCAGAAAACCGTAGCCAAGTACCTCAAAGGCTTAACAGACAGCCTTGTGCTGTACTTAGCTCCGCGCTATAACGTGCGTGGTCGGCAGCTTCTTTCAACAAACGGCAAATACTACGCCGTTGACCTTGGACTTAGAGGCGCTCTTGTCAAAACCCAAAGCAGCGATATCGGTCATATCCTCGAAAATGTTGTTTATCTCGAGCTCCTACGCCGTGGATACGACGTCTACGTGGGCGATATCGACGGCTGGGAAATCGATTTTGTTGCCCTAAACTCAGACGAGACAGCCTATTTTCAGGTTTCAGCCACAACCCTCGACGAAACCACCCTCAATCGAGAGTTGGCCCCCTTTAAGAAAGTCCGAGACAACTACCCCAAGACGCTTCTTACGCTCGACACGCTGTTTGCGGACGCGAACTACGAAGGAGTCCGCAAGCGCAACGTGATCGACTGGCTTCTGGAGTAACTTGTAGCGTCATAACCCTCCACCAGCTCCTTACCAAGGCCGCAGCCCCAGTCGCTTGAAGCACAATGTCCCTCTTATCGGCCAAAACAGCAATCTTGGCGTGATAAGAGGGGCTGACTGCGTCAGCGCCTCCACGCAGGCGCCGTTACCGTCACCGTCCCGCGGGATCGGGCGCGGGATATGGCGACTCGGGTGCAAACACTAGCGCACAGCCTTGACCGCCGCCGTCAGGTCGAACAGCGTATCGAGCACGACCTCGCAGCCATCCACCACGTCCTGCGGCAGCGGCACGATGTCGGGAACGGCAAAGACGTGGCAGCCGGCCGTGATGCCCGAGACGCAGCCGTTGCGAGAGTCCTCGACCACGGCGCACTCCTCGGGGGCAAAGCCCGCGCGCTCGCAGGCAAGCAGATACATCTCGGGGTCGGGCTTGCCGTGCACGACGTCCTCGCCGCAGGTCACCGTTTCAAACTTGTCAAAGAGGCCAACCATCTTAAGGTTGCGCTCGGCCGTAACGAGGCGCGACGACGTCGCAAGGCCCACGTGATAGCCCGCAGCCAGCAGCTCGTCTATGCACTCGGCGGCGCCGGCCTTAAGCTCCAGATCGGTCTTGACCATCTCGTCGCGAATCTCCTTGTGGCGATGATAGATCGCCTCAGCGGTTTCTCTGCTGCCGCAATGCGCCACAAGGATGTCCATGACATCGGGCAGCGTGCGACCGATAAATTGATGAATCAGCGTGTCATCAATCGCGACACCCAGCTCAGCGGCGGGCGCTTTCCATGCCTTGATGCCCAGACGCTCGGTGTCGACCAGCGTTCCGTCCATGTCAAAAATAACAGCCTTGATCATATCGGTCCCCCATCGACTCTCGCTGTCGCATTGCCGCAACTCTACCGCATTTGGCAACTTGTATATAACGTATATACCATATTGCACTTTCGTTGCATAGATAGAAGTCTTATGGCAAGTAACGCATTAGGATTATAGTTTTCGATCGAGTACTCAACGATAAGGATCGTTTCATGATTTTAGACACCACGGCACCCGCAGAGGAGCTTCAAGACAAGCTATCGGCGCTCGAACAGCTGCTTTTGGCATACGGGCGCGTGGCTATCGGGTTTTCCGGCGGCGTTGACAGCAGCTTTTTGGCCGCCGTATGCGCCCGCATCATGCCTACCAATACCCTCCTCGTCCATCTCACCACGCCGCTCATCGGCACACCCGAGCAGGCTTCGTTTGAGCGGTCCGTTGACGGACAAACCGATGAGGGTCCACATTTTATGCTCCCCGTACTCAATCTTTCGGTCGATCAGCTGCAGCTCCCCCAGGTAGCCTGCAACGATGCCGACCGCTGCTACCACTGCAAGCGCGCCGGCTTTACCGCTATCGTCAACCACGCCAAGTCGCTCGGCTTTCCCACCGTCATCGATGGCAGCAATGCAGGCGATCGCGGTGACTACCGCCCCGGCATGCGTGCGGCAGAAGAGCTCGGCGTACGCTCACCCCTTATGGAGGTCGGCTTTACCAAGGACGAAGAGCGCGAGCTGCTGCGCGCATGGGGCTATCCCGTTTGGAACCTGCCGGCGGGAGCATGTCTTGCCACCCGCGTCCCCACGGGCGAGGAGCTTACGCGCGAGAAGGTCGATTTAATCCGCGCCTGCGAGGATTACCTGCACGATCTTGATCTGGCACAGGTACGCGCGCGCTTGATCGGCGGCTGCATGCATATCGAGGCCGCACCCGCAGATGTCGCCAAGATTGCTGCCCTCGGTGGCAACGCCGTCGATGCCGAGGGCAAAACCCCGCTGCCCGCCGTTATCGAGTCCGCGCTGCGCGAGCTGGGCTGCGACCATATCTCCCCCGAGGTCACCCCCTACATTCACGGCAACATGAACCTTTAGATTACGCCGTTTTACAAACGGCGTAACTGCTCGGCGCTGCGCGGGCTCCGGGCACGGCAATCTGACGTTCAACTTCACGGGCGCGACCAAAAGGTCAGCGCCCGCTTGTTTCACGTCACCTTACCGCACCCGGAGCCCGCTCGCTCACATATGCTCAACCTGGACTGCGTTAACTGACCTGTCAATAAGGGACAGGTTTGTTTTGGCAGGTTTTATCTTGGGAAAAATATCGCGAGGCAGTCGCCCCTCTAGCACCCATCAAACTTCGAGAGACGATAGAGGGGCAATTCGGCTGCATCTACTTCTTCCGATAGCGGCGGTTGCGGCTCGTCGATGAACCCATTACTTCGATGAGCCCTTTATCCGTCATTTTTGGCAGATGGTAGCTGACGGACGAATTTTGGCATTCCGTCTCTCTAAAACAAGGCGCTTATCTCTCTAACTTTAGAGAGATAAGCGCCTTGTTTTAGAGAGGCATTAAGAGAGATGTATCGAATTCGCTGCTAGATTGCCTAATGCTATCTCTCTAACCAACCTTCTCTTTAGAGAGACATTTAGAGAGATGAGCGCGACCTCTCTAATCAAGGGCTCCACTCTTTAAGGTGCACACTTCCTAACCGTGCCCTAAGTTGCGGTGAAATAACTCACGATTAGCCTGCCAAAAAGGGATAGGTTTATTTTGGCAGGTTTTATCTGGGGAAACGCAAACAGGGCCGCGACACCTATATGGCGTCGCGGCCCTTTTCCTTGGAGAAGGATCGATTGATTGAACGGGATGACCGTTCTAGTCTTCGAGTCCGCTATTGATGAGCTCCGCAATCTCAACGGGATCGGTGCTCGCGCGCACCTTGTCGCGGAAGCCGGCGTCCATCAGCATTACGGCAGCCTTGGAGAGCAGGCGCAGATGCGTGGTTCCAGCCTCGCCGGCAGGCACGTACAGCGCGAGCGCAACATCGACGGGCACCCCATCGAAGCTCGGCCATTCAACGGGCTCGGTCAGTTTAAGCACGGCAACGCCCGGCGTGTGGATCGCGTCGCTTTTGGCATGCGGAACGGCAAAACCGGCGACAAGGCCGGTCTCGGCCTCGTTCTCGCGAGCAATGAAGGCGGCCTCTACGGCAGATGCGTCATCGGCAAAGCCGAGCTCGATGGCCTGCTCGGACAAATAATGTAGGGCGTCCTCGCGCGAGGCGGCGGTATACCCGATTGTCACTTGGTTGGCAGATACAAATCCCATGGAAACCTTCCTTACAACACGGACCTGACCGCAGCTTCGATGCCGTCGGCGTCCAAACCGTACTTGTGCAGCAAATCGACCGCAGGGCCGGACTCGCCATACACATCGCGCACGCCGACGCGACGCATCGGCACCGGATGCTGCTCCGCGAGCACCGAGGCCACGGCCTCGCCAAGACCACCGATAATCGAATGCTCCTCGGCAGTGACCACACGACCGGTCTTCTTGGCGCTGGCAACCACCAGGCGCTCATCAAGCGGCTTGATCGTGTGCATATTGATGACCTCGGCATCGATACCATCGGCAGCGAGCGCCTCGGCAGCCTCAAGCGCCTCGGCGACCATAAGGCCACAAGCGATGATGGTCACATCGGACCCCTCGCGCACGACCACGCCGCGACCAATCTTGAACTCATAGTCCTCGTGATCGTTAATGACCGGCGTTGCCAGGCGTCCGAAGCGCATGTAGACCGGTCCCTCAAACTCATAGGCGGCGCGCACGCAAGCGCGAGCCTCGATGTCATCGGCGGGAACGATTACCGTCATACCCGGGATCGTGCGCATGAGCGCGATGTCCTCGCAGCACTGATGCGTGGCGCCGTCTTCACCGACCGAGATACCCGCATGCGTGGCACCGATTTTGACGTTAAGGTGCGGATAGCCAATGGAATTACGCACTTGTTCGTACGCGCGGCCGGCGGCGAACATGGCAAAGGTGCTCGCAAAGGCGACGTGGCCCGTGGTCGCAATGCCGGCGGCGAGCCCCATCAAGTTGCTCTCGGCAATGCCGGCATCGTAGAAGCGCTCAGGGTGCGCAGCCTTAAACTTACCCGTCTGCGTAGCGGCAGCCAGGTCGGCATCGAGCACTACAAAGTCATCGTGCTCATTGCCCAGCTCGACGAGCGCCTCGCCGTAGCTTACGCGCGTGGCGACTTTTTTGACCTCTGCCATTAGAGCTCCTCTCCTGCTGCCGCAAGCTCGGCCATGGCCTGCTCAAACTGTTCATCGTTGGGCGCCTTGCCATGCCAGCCAACTTGGTTCTCCATAAAGGAGACGCCTTTGCCCTTCACCGTCTCGGCGATGATAGCGACGGGCACGCCGGTCACCTCACGAGCCTCGGCGAAAGCCGCCTCAATCTGTGTCATGTCGTTGCCATCGGCTAGCTCGATCACATGCCACTTAAAGGCGCGGAACTTGTCAGCGAGCGGCATGGCCGAGTTGACCTCATCGATCGTGCCGTCAATCTGCAAGCCGTTGTGGTCGACGACGGCAACAAGATTGTCGAGCGCATGGTTGCCGGCAAACATGGCCGCCTCCCACACCTGGCCCTCCTCGCACTCGCCGTCGCCCAGCAACGTGTAGACGCGGTAGCTGTCACCCCAGTGCTTTGCGGCGAGTGCCATTCCAACCGCGGCGGAGATACCCTGACCGAGCGATCCGGTGGACATATCGATGCCCGGGGTGTCGTTCATGTTGGGATGGCCCTGCAGTCGGCTGCCAATATGGCGGAGCGTCTCGAGCTCTTCGACGGGAAAATAGCCGCGATTTGCCAACACCGAATACAGGCCCGGCGCCGCGTGACCCTTGGAGAGCACAAAGCGATCGCGATCGGCCTTGTGAGGGTCAGCAGGATCGATATTCATTTCCTCAAAGTACAGATACGTCATGATGTCGGCAGCACCGAGCGATCCACCCGGATGTCCCGACTTGGCCGCGTGAACCGCAGTCACTACACCCTTCCTGACCTCATTGGCGACCTTTGCCAGCTCCTGGTTGGTCATACGAATTCCTCTCTTGAGAACAACCCCGGCACCGGATGACGCGATGCCGGGGCAATCCACTCGTTAAGCCTGAGCGACGACCTTCTGCCAATCAGCCTCAAAAGAGGCAAGGCCCTGGTCGGTCAGCGGGTGATGCAAGCATTTCTTAAGAGCGGCCATGGGAACGGTCGCAATGTCGGCACCAAGCAGCGCCGCCTGGGTCACATGGTTGGGCGTGCGGACCGAAGCGGTGATGATCTCAACGGTGTCGTCGACGTTCTTGCCGGTCCAGTCATAGTTCTTGATGCAAGTCACAACATTGTCGAGCTGCGAGATACCGTCCTCGGCGATGTCATCGAAGCGCCCCACAAACGGGCTGATGTAGCGAGCGCCGGCGTTGGCGGCCATCAAGGCCTGGGTCGGCGAGAAAACAAGCGTCATGTTGACGCGCACACCTGCGTCGGCCAGGGCGCGGCAGGCGGCAAGGCCGGCCTCGCACACGGGAAGCTTAACCACGATGTTGGGAGCGAGGGCGGCAAGACGCTTGCCCTCCTCGATCATGCCCTCGGCAGTAGTCGCGGTGGACTCGGCAGACACGGGCAGACCCTCGCAGAGCTCGGCAATCTTGAGCATATGGGGCTCAAAGTCGGCAAGCTTGCCGCCGGTCTTGGCGTACAGGGACGGGTTGGTGGTAACACCGGCCAGGCAGCCCCAGCTCTTGGCCTCGGCAATCTCGTCCAGATTGGCGGTATCGATAAAGAACTTCATGGTGAACCCCTTCAAAGGAAGCTAAAACTCAAAAGAATGGGACAAAGGGACTGCCCCTTTGTCCCATGTGCCGGGCCTGCAGCTGGGACATGCCCCAGGCCCGGCGTCGCGTAGGAAAAGCTACTTACTCGGCAAGAGCGGCCTCGATGCGGGTCGTGACGCCCTTGAGGTTAAGACCGACGACGTACTGCTTGATCGGGCGCTTGATGTGCTCGATCACAAAGCGCTTGCCGTCGATGTCCTGGGCAGCGAGGTTGCGATAGAGCTTCTCGACCTGCTCCTTGACCTCGGGATCGTTGAACGCATAGTGGCCGGAGACATCCAGGATCTTCAGGCTGAGCTCATCGTCGGCAAGGATGTCATCGACCTGCAGGTTGACGTCGTCGCCAGTCATCCACTTGCGCCAGCGCTCGGTCTTGATAGCCTTGACCAGCAGCGTGTGATACAGGTCGGAGGGGTCATCGCACAGACCGTTGTCGACCAGGATCTGCTCGGTGGCGCAGAGCTTGAGGTAGGCGCGGGTCTCCTCGGTGCCATACTGCGGAGCGACGTTGGAGGCGGTCACGTGTGCCGGGATGTGCTCGAGCAGCGTCGCGTCGTCCAGATAGTCGGCGTTGTGCTCCTTCAGGCCCACGCCATAGCGCTTGGCCATATCGGCAAGCTCGCGGGCGTTCTTGAAGTTGTAGTGACCGACCTGCTCCGTCCAGCGGGTAAGGGTGCCGGTCTGGCCGACGATAAAGGTGGGCATGGGGCAGCCGCGCTTCTCGAGCTCGGGCTGCAGCTGAGAAATGAACTCCTCGTACTTATCGGTAGAGGTCAAGCCGCCATTGGTCTCCTCGGTACCGACCTCATAGGCGACCTCGGGCAGGTTATGCTCGCGACGGTACTGCTCAAGGTAGTCGATAAGATCGATCGTGCGGCGAAGCACCACGTCGAGCGGAATAACCTTGCCGATCTGATAGGGATCCTTGGTGGGGTCGACCATCAGCAGGTCAAAGCCTGCCTCCATGTCGGCGACGAAGGACTTGCGGGCGAGCTCCATGGCCTCGTCCTCGGGCAGGTGGGCGTTACGCTCCTCGTCGCGCTGCCACGGACCGCCGTGATCTCGGCACAGGTAGTACGGACCGGTGTAACCCACCTCGTCGGCGACCTTCTTGATGTCGGCGGCAAAGCGCGTCTGGTCCCAACCGTTGACGTAGCCGGCGCCCATCTCGTCCATATCGACCTGGTTGCGGCTGGCGATAAACATGGGCGGGAAATCCTCGTCCTTGGCAAGCTCGAACACGGCCTGAATCAGGTTGGGGCTCATGGGGCCAATGCCGACCATGGTTGCGTGATCGCCGCTATCCTGCAGTTTGAGCATGCCCTGAACGGCCTTGCGGATGGTGAGGTTGGACATTTTGTTCTCCTTCTCCAGAGGATTTTTGACAAAAGTTCCCTGGGACCCAGATGTGGGCCCTATCAGTACGGATGGATTTTGTTGTGTAGGGGCGGTTGTGCGGAGTCAAATCCATCCCTCCGCACAACCGGAGTCCTTAAAGGTTTACTTGGCCTGCTTGTCGAGCGTGGGCTTCATGGCAATCAGGATTGCAGCGGCGACCACGGCGCCAATCACGATGTCCAGGCAGAACAGCGCGACGTTGTTGGTGGCAAGGGCGACGATAAAGCCACCGTGCGGGACGTAGCAGTCGATACCCTGGAAGGCGGCGAGCGCCGCGCCCACGGCAGAGCCGATGCAGATGCCGGGCAGGGTGTGGCCAAGGTCCTTGACCGCGAAGGGGATAGCGCCCTCGGTAATGCCGATGCAGCCCATGAACAGTGCGGAGATACCCATCTGGCGATCGGCGTCATCGAACTTGTTCTTGGCGATGAGCGCAGCAAGGCCGCAGGCAATCGGGGGAATGGCGACGGCGACGCGGAACATGCCGTTGGGGCCATAGATGCCGGAGGCCATGATGGCCATGGTGAAGGTCGAGGCGGTCTTGTTGATGGGACCACCCATATCGAAGGCGGTCATAACGCCAATGACCAGGCCCAAGACGACGGCGGAGCCGCCCTGCAGGCTACCGAGCACGCTGGTGAGCCAATCCATCACAAAGCCAAGTGGCGTGGCCAGGATGTAGATGTAGGCCATGCCCAGGACGAGCGAGGTCAGAATCGGGATGATCAGGATCGGCATGATGGTCTGGATGGTGTTGTTGACCTTCCAGGTCTTCATCCAGCGGACAAAGTAACCGCAGATGACAGCCATGATCATGGCGCCCAAGAAGCCAGTCGAAACGCTGTTGCCGCTCGGAGTGACGACGGCGTTGTTGACCAAGTAGCCCAGGACAAAACCGGGGGCGAGCGCGGGCTTGCCGGCCATCGAGTAGGCGATGTATGCCGCAAGCACCGGAATCATCATGGAAATACCGGCCATGCCGATGGTATTAAGGCTCACCATCAACGGGTTGGTGACCTCCATACCGCTAGCACCGGCAGTACCGGATGCCAACGAGAAGGCGAGGAACACGCCACCGATAACGACAATGGGGATAAAATAGGAAACGCCGGTATTGAATGCATTGAGCAGTGTCTTACCCGGATCGGCAAAGATAGACTGCTTGGACGCCGGTGTCGGGGCCTGCGGGGCAGCGGAGACGGCCTTCTTCTCTGCCTTGGCCTCGGCCTTGGGCGCGTCAACGGCACCGCCCGTCGCCTTGATGATCTCAACAGCCTGGTCGATAATCTTGACCGGATCGGCGATCACATCCGAGGTGCCGACCTTCAGGAACTTGCCCTCGGCCATCTTCTGCTCAAAACGGTCCTCGTTCTCGACACCCACGTCGACGGACTCCAGGACCAGGTCGGCGGAGTCCACGTCTTCCTGCGTGAGCTCATTCTCGATACCCAGGCCACCCTGAGCCTCGACCTTGCACTCGATGCCACGGGCGGCGCATTCATCCTGAATCGCCTTCTGGGCCATATACGTGTGGGCGATACCCACGGTACAGGCGGCAACGCCTACGATCTTCATTGCTTCCCTCTTTTCATAGAGTTGCGTGCGCAAGACACCGTTTGCGGAGGCCTCCGGAGCATCCCCTGCCGTTTGGACTTGCTGTCTTTTCGACAAGACCAATATAGGTGCTCGTTTTTCTTAATGCCAGCTTATTTCGGTAAACGCGCAGGTCAGAGCGTTGGTTATGCGATTTAGTTATGCGTTTAACCAAAAATGAATCCTGCGATTTTGCCCTCGATTTCAAAAGTCAAGAAGTATTTGATTTTCTCGGTAGACGGCAGATGCGCATGCCGGTCACAAATTTCGACCCCACCCGTATGCCGCATTTGTTGCATACTCATATGAAAGGAAAAAGCCGCTCACCGAAGCGCATCCCTCACCAAGACTCAAAGTCATCATGTTGGAAAATGCTCATCTGTCGGAAGGAGTCGCTGTGGCAAAACAGCGCGTTACGATCGCAGACGTCGCTCGAGAGGCGGGAACCTCGACGGCAAGCGTCTCGTATTACCTCAACGACAAACGAGAAAAGCTTAGCGAGAAGACGCAGAACAAAATCGCGCGCGTCATTAAGGAACTCGGATACGTTCCCAACGCCCAAGCGCAGACGCTCACCGGCAAGCAAACCCACGTCATTGCCATCATCATTTTGGATAACACCAACAAATGGGCGGGGTTCGTTCTCAATGGCATGGAGCAGGTCATGCTCCCCGCGGGCTACCAGACGGTCGTTTGCACGAGCAACTTTAACCCCGAGACCGAGCTCATGTACGTCGACAAGATGCTCTCGCTGGGCGTCGATGGCTTTATCATCCAGCCCACGGCAAACTTCAAAGCCGTGCATGACCGCATTAGACGCGCCGGCAAGCCGGTCGTCTTTTTCGATGCGGCCATCTATAGCCCAGGTACCAGCTGGATCAAAACCAACCTTTACGACGGCGTGTACAACGCCACACAGGCACTCCTCGACGCCGGCTACGAAGATTTCTTTTCCATTGCCGCCAACATGACCGAAATGCGCACCCGCATGGAGCGTTTTCAGGGGTATGCCGAGGCGCTGGCAGCGAACGGGCAGCTCTACAAAGCGATTCCCATCGATCACAACAAGCCGTCAATCAACGAGCTCACCGAATACTTTAAATTCAAGTTCAATCCCGCCAAGCGAACCCTTATCTTCGTGCAAAATCAGTGGGCACTTCCCCGTGTCTACAAGGCCCTCCAGCCAATGGCCCATCTGCTTCCGCAGCAAATCGGCCTTTTGGGACTCAACTGCGAAGACTGGACTAATCTCACCACACCGACCGTCTCCACCATCATCGAGCCCGTCGACCAAGAAGGTCGCGAAGCAGCCGAGATGCTGCTCGCCCTACTTGACGGAAGCAGCGAACCCGGCGAGCAGCGCATTCTCGAGTGCAAGCTCAACTGGCTCGACTCCACCTCGATCTAGACCGCGGGACAAATGAATCAGTAGCGTTTGTCTCAAATCTTAAGTATTTGTTCGACAGAACGGCCCCTGCCGGCTCCTGCTAGACTGGTAGGTTCCCAACCATCCATCCAGGAGCCTCAATGTCGCGCAAGTCCGCCTACAAGCAAGTACTTTCCATCGGCACCGCCGTGGTGCTGGGGTTTGCGCTGTTCACAGGGTCACTCGATGGAGCGCCCAAGCTGTTGTCGCCGCAAAGCGATGAGCAGGCAGCGGCTCTGGCCGAGAAGCAAGACGAGAGTCCCAGCCGCACCGACGACGAGGCGGACCTGGTTGCCCGACTCGAATCGGGAACAGCGAGCTCCTCGGACTCTCAAAATAGCCAAGACTCTGGCGATGGCTCCGATTCCGCCGCAACCGACACCGGCGACGGCGCTTCCGCGGACAGCGCCGCCACCCCCATCGACGAGGTCGAAAACCCCGACCTCAACCGCGCCCGCGGTGTTTATCTCAGCAGCATTCCCGACTACGCCGGCAACCCCTATGTTGCCCTTCGCGCCGACAGCACGCACCCGCTCGGCACGCCATCATTCACACTCGATGAATACGAGCGCGCTACAGAAGAGGGTTGCTTTAAGAAGTTCTCCAAGCTCGACAGCCTGGGCCGCACCCGCAAAGCGCTTGCCTGCGTGGGCCCCGAATCACTCGGTCAAGGCGAGCGCGGCGATATCTCGCGTATTCATCCCGCTGGATGGCGCCAGCAGCGCTACGACTTTATTCCGGGCCAGAGCCTCTACAACCGCTGTCACCTCATCGCCTGGTCGCTCTGCGGCGAAAACGCCAACCGCAAGAATCTCCTCACCGGCACACGCTATCTCAACGAAACGGGCATGCTGCCGTTTGAAGAGCAGATCCTCGACTACATCCACGACACAGGCAACCATGTGCTCTACCGCGTCACGCCCATGTACAACGAAGAGGAACTTGTCTGCCGTGGCGTGCGACTTGAGGCGCAATCGGTCGAGGACCACGGCAAGACCCTGTGCTTCCACGTGTACTGCTACAACCTGCAGCCGCATGTGCAGATCGACTACGCCACCGGCCGCAATCAGGCCTCGGGGGACTAGGGCCGACCAAGCTGCCCCAAAACCTAAAATGATCCGTTTTCCTCCGTCCCCCAGGGATCAAAAAGGGCCGCCCTGGATTGCCCAGAGCGGCCCTTGCACCGGCATTCATGTTGCAGGCAACGCCACGCGCTACTTGGCGCGGCCCTCCTCATAGCGCTCGACCAGCTTGGCCTGAACGTCATAGGGCACCTGCTCATAGCCCGCGGGCTTCATGGTAAAGTCGCCTGTGCCGCGCGTGATGGAGCGCAGGCGCGTCGAGTAATCCGTCAGCTCGGCCAGCGGCGCCTGGGCAATGACCACGGTGTCTCCGCGCTCATCGGTCTCCATGCCCGTCACGCGACCGCGCGAGGCCGAGATGTCGCCCATCACGGCGCCGGCGTAGCTCTCGGGGATCGTCACCGTGATTTCCTCGATAGGCTCCAGCACCACTGGATCGGCATCGGCGCATGCCTTGCGCAGGCCGATGCGAGCCGCCGCGCGGAACGCCATCTCGTTGGAGTCGACGCTGTGATACGAACCGTCGTACACCGCGACGCGAATGCCCGTGAGCGGGTAGCCGGCAATAATACCGTCCTTCATGGTCTCCTGGACGCCCTTGTCCACGGCGGGAATCAGCGAGCGCGGAATGCGACCGCCCACGACCTCGTCCACGAACTCATAGCCGTCGCTCGTGCCGTCGGACCCAATGAGCGGCTCGACGCGCAGCCAGCAGTCGCCGTACTGACCGGCGCCGCCGGTCTGCTTCTTGTGGCGACCCTGGGCGCTCGCCGTGCGGCGGATGGTCTCGCGATACGGAATGCGGATCGGCACGCTCTTGGCGGCGACCTTGGTGCGGTCCTCCAGACGGTTGAGCAGCACCGAAACCTGTGCCTCACCAACGGCAGAGATAATGGTCTGGCCAGTCTCCTCGTCGCGGTCGATGCTCATGGTCGGGTCTGCCTTGCAGGCCTTCTCGATAAACGTGTAGAGCTTCTCTTCGTCGCCGCGATTCTCGGCCTCGATGGCGATGCGATACTGCGAGTTGGGGAACTTAAACGCAGCAGCCTCGACCTTACCGGTAATGGAGAGCGTATCGCCCGTCTCGGCCGCCAGCTTGGGCGCCACGATGATGTCGCCGGCATAGGCGTGACCGACCTCGGTCATGTCGCGACCGCACATCACATACAGGTGAGCCAGACGGTCGCCCTTGCGCGTGCGCGCGTTGATCAGCTCAAGACCCGGCTCAAGCGTACCCGTCAGCACCTTGATAAAGCTGATGCGACCCTGCTGCGGATCGGCCAGCGTCTTAAACACAAACGCCACCGGACGGTCATCGTCACTCGAGATCTTAAGCGAATCGCCGTCGATGAGCGGCATCTCGCCGTAGTCGGTCGGCGCCGGGAAGTACGTCGCGATGTCGTCCATCAGCGAGTTGACGCCCTGCTCCTTAATGCAATCGCCCGCAAAGACCGGCACAAAGATGCGCTCGGCAATCGCCTTCGACAGCAGGCCTTCAAGCTCCTCCTGCGTCAGCGTCTCCTCGCCTTCCAAGTACTTCATCATCAGTTCGTCGTCGGCCTCGGCCACCAGCTCGCACAGATGGTCATGGGCCTCCTCGGCCTGGGCACGATACTCCTCGGGAATCTCCGACTCAACGGCCTCGGCGCCGTTGCAGTGGCGCGCCTTCATGCGCACCAGGTCGATGATGCCGTCAAAGTCCTCGCCCTCGCCCCAGGGAAGAGTCACGGCGCCCAGGCGCGTACCAAAGCGCTCCTGCAGCAGGTCCATTGTGGTCGCAAAGCTGGCCTCGGAGCGCGACAGGCGGTTTACGAACACCGCACGCGCCAGGCGCAGGTCCTCGGCGGCATACCAGAGCTTAACCGTCGTAGGCTGCGGGCCGGCCTCGGCGTCGACCACAAACAGAGCCGTCTCGCAGACGCTCATCGCGGCAAAGGCGTCGCCGATAAAATCGGGATAGCACGGGGCATCGAGCACATTGATGCGAGCGCCCTTCCAGTCGATCGGCGCAATGGTCGTCGAGATGGAAAACGCACGCTTGACCTCTTCGGGGTCATAGTCGAGCGTGGGCTTGGTGCCGTCGTGGCCGCCCAGGCGGGCGGTCTTGCCGGAAAGGTGGAGCATGGCTTCGGCGAGTGAAGTCTTGCCCACCCCGCCTTGGCCTACGAGCACCACGTTCCTTACGTTACCGGTCTTGGGAGCACCCATGATGACCTCCTTGCAGGGCCGCGCGCAATGCGCGACGCCAACGGGGAGAGTTCGCGGTCGGTGCCGTCCCGGGAGCAGCATGGTCGGCAGCCGAGCCGACTCACCCTCCAAATGTCCTATGCCACCACCCTACCCTCACGGGCGGCTGTCCATGCATACCTTTCGGCACACGTATGAATACAGGCGGCGAGAGGAAGAGACAAGCTTGTGAGGCAATTATTGAACCCCGTCGATGCAAATAAAAGCCGCCGCAGACCATTAGACCTGCGGCGGCTTCATCTCAATATTTAGTTGAGCCTACCCCTCGATACGGCTCAAGAACTCACGGGTGCGCTGCTCGCGCGGATGGTCGATAACCTGCTCGGCAGGACCCTCCTCGACAATACGACCGCCATCCATAAAGACCACGCGGTCGGCAACATCGCGCGCAAACTGCATTGCGTGGGTCACGATCACCATCGTCATGTTCTGCGCAGCGAGGTCCTTAATGACACGCAGCACCTCGGCCGTCAGCTCGGGATCGAGCGCCGAGGTCGGCTCGTCAAAGAATAAGATTTCCGGATCGAGCGCCAGGGCGCGGGCAATACTCACGCGCTGCTGCTGACCGCCCGAAAGCTCACACGGCACCTTGTTCTCGTTGCCCGTAAGCCCCATCTGCGCGATCAACTCACGCGCACGCGCCTCCGCCTGCTCGCGCGGGCGCTTAAGCACGCGGATCGGCGCGTCGATGATGTTTTTCATCACCGTATAGTGCGGGAACAGATTGTAGTTCTGGAACACCAGACCAAACCGCGAGCGCGCCTGTTTGGGCACGTCGCCTTTCGCATAGACCGCACCCGGCCCCGCGTCCGTCGCAACGGCAAGGTCGCCAAACGAGAGAGAGCCTCCGTCGAGTGTCTCGAGCAGCGTGGCACACCGCAGCAGCGTAGACTTACCGCCGCCCGAAGGTCCGATAATCGCCACGACCTCACCGCGCTTGACTTCGAGTGAGATATCCTTGAGCACCTCATTGCCGCCAAACGCCTTACGCGCGCTTTCGATTTTCATCACTGAGTTAGTCATGATAATAGTCCAGCTTCTTTTCGGCGGCGCCCAGCAGCATCTCGACCACAAAGTTAAAGACCCAGTAAATCAGCGCCGCGATCGCAAACGGCACCATACTCACTTGCGAGGCAACCAGCGCCTTGGCCGTCGAGAACATCTCCCCCACACCGATGGCAAACGCCAGCGATGTGTCCTTGACCAGCGTGATGATCTCGTTGCCCATCGCCGGCAAAATGCGTTTGGCAACTTGCGGCATCACGATGTACAAAAATGTCTGCAGACGCGAGTAGCCCAGCACCTCGGCGGCCTCATATTGACCACGCGGAATCGACTGCAGGCCCGAGCGATAGATCTCGGCAAAGTAGCCGGCGTAGTTGATGATGAACGCCACAACGCACGCCGTCCACTTGGAATCGGGCGTGAGCGAGATGCCGAACACGTAGTACGGGGCGAAGTAGATGGCAAACATCTGTAGCATGAGCGGCGTGCCGCGCATGACCGAAATATAGATGCGCGCGATCCAGCGAAGCGGCGCAATTTTGCTCATGCGCATAAACGCCACGGGAATTCCCAGCGGAATCGACCCGAGCAACGTCAGCACAAACAGCTGCAAGCTGACCAAGAATCCCTGGCCAAGCATCTGCATCATGACCTGAATAGACAACCCAAGCTCTCTTTCACAGTAACGGAACAGCGAACCCAATGCTAAAGCGGGTTTTCCAGGTGCCCGAGTTTGCCGTGAAAGAGGAGCGCCGCGTACTAAATGTACGCAAGCGACGGTTTGAACGGCAAAATCGGGTGCCTGGGAAAGCCGCTATTTGAGCACCCAGTTGTCGAAGGAAAGACCATAGCTTGAATACTTATCGCACAGGTCCTTGACCGTGCCGTCCTCGTAGAGCGCCTTGAGTGACTCGGTTACAGCATCGGCCGACTTGGTGTCGCCCTTCTTAAAGCCGACGGCGTAGTGCTCGCTGGACAGCGGCTTGTCGAGCTGCGTATAGGCATCTGGCTTGGCGGCCAGCTGATACTGAGCGATCGAGAGGTCACAGGCAACGGCATCGACCGCACCACTCTCGAGCTGCATAAACGCCGTGTTGTACTCACCGATGGTATCGAGCGTGGCAAACGTCGCGGCCAGATCCTTCTGGTCGCCCTCGAGCACATCCTGCGCAGCGGAATCAGTCTGGGTAATCACGGTCTTGCCGGCAAGATCGTCCCAGCTCTTGATACCCGCGTCCTTCTTGACCACGAGCACCTGCTCATTGAGCATGTACGGCTCGGAGAACGTGTAGTCGTCCTCGCGACCCTCCATGGTAAAGCCGTTCCAGATGCAGTTGATGGCGCCTGAGTTAAGCAGCGTATCCTTGGCGTCCCAGTCGATGGCCTCGTATTTGACCTCCCAGCCCTGCTTATCGGCAACAGCCTTGGCCAGATCGAGATCAAAGCCGGTGTACTCGCCATCGTCGCCCACAAAGCCGTACGGAGGATAGGACTTATCAAAGCCCACCACGAGCTTCTTGGACTCCGCAGCGCCCTTCACATCCTTGGCCGCGGCAGAACCAGCAGCGGAGCCCTTGCCGGCACCACCGCCGCAGCCGACAAGACCAAGGCCAAGCACCGTGGCGAGCGAGCCGGCTAGACCAACAAACTGACGACGAGACATATCGCTATTCATGGCATTCCCCCTCGATAGCACTTTAGTTAGGTAAAGTGAGTCATGTAACGTTCAGAATCATACACTTTAGTGAAATGGAGTACAAGGGAGGGCTTGCCCGGCGCGGGCGGGGAGCGGCGCGGAATTAAGTTTATCGCGAGTTCCGCACGCAAAGGAAAGCACTAAATGTGCTTTCCGTCTTGCGCAGGGCTGTAGAGCAGGAAACTTAATTCCGCGCCGCTCCCCGCCCGCGCCGGGCAAACGTCGTTGGACTTATCGCTGACATGAAATGGCCGCTTGCATATCGTCCACTAGCTTGGCACGGTACAATTGCTTCGGACTTTTCTTTTTCTTTAATAGTGGGGTTAATTCATGGCAGAATCTCGTGCGGAGCGTAGGGCTCGTCGTGCTTTGATCGAGGCGGCTGAGGGGTCGGAGGAGAAAAAATCTTCTAAGAAATCCAAGTCGTCTCAGGATGCGAAGGGTAAGTCAGCCAAGGGCAAGGCTAAGGCCAAGCGCCCCAGTTCTCGTCGGAACGAGGACAAGGCATCTCAGACTCGCTCCAAGCGCTCGCATAAAGATCCGGTTTCGTCTGCGCGTAAGGCTGTGGACCCCAAGTCTCCCTGTTCGATCATGAAAGCTTGCGGTGGGTGTACGGCGCTCAATCGTCCTTATAAGAAGCAGTTAGCGGCCAAGCAGGCTGCTATGGAGGAGCTGTTTGCTGAGCTCTGCGAGCGCGAGGGCATTAGCGTCGACCCCATTCGCGGTATGGGAGTCACCCTGGGAGACCCGGGCAAATATCCTGCGCCGCGTGGTTTTCGTCATAAGGCTGCCACTCCGTTTGCTCCCGGCAAAGAGGGCGCTGTCCGCTGCGGCTTTTTTGAACGTGGGACACACAGAATCGTTGCTGTTCCTGAATGCCCTGTCGAGGCGCCGGGCGCTCGTCAGATTCTCAACGGCATCGCTCGCGAGGCCGAACGTCTGCATATTCCCGCCTTTAACGAAGACAAGCATCTGGGGCTGCTTCGCTATGCCGTCGTTCGCTGCGGCTGGCGCACCGACCAGATTATGGTCACCCTCGTGACCGCTCAGCGCGACCTGCCGCATGCGCAGGAGTTCTTTGAAGCCGTCGCGGCGCTTGATCCGCATATCGTCACCGTCGCTCAGAACATCAACGGTCGCCCCGGCAATGCCATCTTGGGTGAGGAGACTCGTATCGTCTATGGCGCCGAATGCATGCGCGACCAGCTGCTCGGCTGCGAGTTCGATATCTCCCCCACCGCGTTCTACCAGACCAATCCGCAGCAGACCGAGTTGCTCTATCAGCTCGCGATTGACGGCATGGACCTGCAGCAGGGTGACATTCTTATGGACGCTTACTGTGGTAGCGGCACCATCGGTCTGTGCGCCGCGAAGGATGCCCAGGACAAGGGCATCGGCATTATGCTGCTCGGCGTGGAGCGCAACCCGGCGGGCATTGCCGACGCACGTCGCAATGCCGAGCTCAACGGCCTCACCCGCAGCGCTTGGTTTATGGCCGACGACGCCACCGATTACATCCTGGACGCCGCCGACAACAACGAGCGGATCGATGTCCTTTCCATCGACCCGCCGCGCGCCGGCTCCACCCCCGAGTTCCTCGAAGCCGCCTGCGCACTCAAGCCGCGCCGCATCACCTATATCAGCTGCAACCCTGTGACCCAAGAGCGCGACCTGCACCAGCTCCTCGACGGAGGCTATCGCCTGCTCAAGATCACGCCCGTCGACATGTTCCCCCATACCGACCACACCGAAACCGTAGCGGTCCTCGAGCGCCGCTAATCCACCCCGGTAGATTTTCGAGACAAGAAAGGGGGCGGCCCGTCTGGACCGCCCCCTTCGCTTGGTTTATGAACTCCGCTACATCCCCTTGCGCAGGTCACACACGCCGGCTGCCGCCATCTCGTGCAGCAGCGTCTCGCGGTCGCGCGTCACGATCAAATCCAGCGGGAAGTGAATCTCGTCGAGCATCTTGCGCGCGTGATCGAGCTTGCCAATGGCCATGCCAATGTGGGCATCGGTCGACACGCCAATACCCACGCCCAGCTCGGCGCAGCGCTCGGCGATCTTGCGGCATACGGCCCAATGCTCAGTGTCGACACCGTGTTCAAGACTATGGTTGTTGATCTCGATGATCTTGTGCTTGGCCTTGGCCGCCAACAGCACCTCATCGATATCGAACGGCACGCCCGAACGACCCGCATGCCCAAGCATGAACACCTTGGGGTGCTCCAGGGCATTGATGTACATCTGGGTCGTTTGGGCGAGCGTCGCGCCTTCGGCAAACTGCGGGTTATGCACGCTTGCCACCAAATAATCCAAATTACGCGTCACCAAATCGAACAGCGAATGCTCACGACTATACGGATCGCCGGCGATATCGAGCGAAACGGGAATGTCTTCGCCAAACAAGCTGCCGTCCAGCGAAACGATATCAGCCTCGGCACCACGCAGCACCAGCACGCCGCTCCAAATGCGCGGCCAGATATCCTGGTTAATAAAGAATTGGAAACTGCGCAGGTCATTGGGACAAGGCGTAACCATCGAGCTTAAATGATCGGCGGAACCGAGCACCTGAAGGCCGCGCTCCGCCGCCCAATAGATGTTCTCCTCGATGGTTGAGTACGCATGCGCAGAGAACATCGTATGAGTATGAATATCACAAGAAAGAAGGTAGGGCATCGGGTCTCCTTGTCCAGTATGGCCGTCGCGTATATTCATTGTACGCATAGCTTTCGGCAGTCGTAAAACTGCTTCATCCCAATCACACAACGGCATAGACAACGGGGTCTGGCTTAAAACCAAACCCCGTTTCACGTAAAACATTGTAAGCAGAGCGCTTTACTTTCGACGATATTCGTCGGCCAGCTGCTTCCAGGCAGGCAGAGAGTTGACGATTGTCTCATAGCTCACGCAGTAGCCCAGGCGGAACCAGCCCGGCATGCCAAAGCTATCCGAAGGCACCGCGAGCAGCTCATGCTTCTTCGCGCGCTCACAGAACGCATTCGCATCGGACTCCAGCGCTTTCACCCATAGGTAGAACGCGCCATCCGGCTCAACATAGGTGTAGCCGTACTCCGCTAGTGCATCGGTAAGCGCGGTGCGGTTGCGAGCATAGGCCTCGACATCGCTCGGTTCATCAATGCAGTCGATGATTACACGCTGGAAGAGCGCCGGTGCACACACGAAGCCCAGCGTACGGGCGGCACCGGCAACGGCGGGCATTAGACGAGCTGCCTGAGGATTCGTATTGGGAACCAGGATCCACCCGACGCGCTCGCCCGGTAGCGAAAGCGACTTGGAATACGAGTAGCACACGATGGTGTGCTCGTAGATCGAAGGCACCCAAGGCACCTCGGCGCCATAGACAATCTCGCGATACGGCTCATCAGAGATGAGCATAATCGGATTCTCGGGATCGCGCTGAGCGTTGGCCTCGCGCAGAACATTGGCCAGTCGCGTCAGCGTGTCGCGTGTATATACGGCACCGGTCGGATTGTTGGGCGAGTCGATGATGACGGCAGCCGTCTTATCGGTAATCGCCTTGAGCACGTTACTCACGCTCAGCTGGAACGTATCTTCATCGGCGAGCGCCTCAACACACGTGCAGCCGGCCTTCTCAATCCACACGCGATACTCCGGAAAGTACGGGGCGATAACAACAACCTCATCGCCCGGGTTCGTAACGGCGTTGAGCGTGCAGGTGAGCGAAGCCGCGGCACCCACCGTCATAAAGACGTCCTTGCCCTCATAGCTCGTGCCAAAGCGACGGTTGAGCGAGTCGGCGACGGCCGCTCGACATTGTGGCAGACCCGGCGCAGGCGTGTATCCATGCAGCTGGTCGCTCGGCAGCTCCAATGCCTTCTTAATGGACTCAGCAACAGCAGCGGGCGCCGGAACACTCGGGTTGCCCAGCGAAAAATCGAATACGTTCTCCGCACCGATCTGTGCCTTGCGCTCAAGGCCATAGCTAAAAATCTCACGGATGATGGAGCTTTCCGCACCGCGAGCATACATAGTTTCGTTGATCATCTGTTCCCCTTTCGCATAGGCGCTATTGTACGCTTTAGCTGAGCAAAGTGCCGCAGCAATGTTGATTGGGGACAGACTTAAATGCGTGAAAACGCTCATTTAAGTCTGTCCCCAATCAACATATCGCTCAAAAGAAAGAGCCTCCACAGGTTTCCCCGCGGAGGCTTTCGCTACAAGAACTATTTGTCGGCGTCGATGTTGCCGTCAGCGTTGGCAGCATTGCCATCTCCGGCATCATCGGATGCGGCTTCGGCATCCTCCTGCATGGCCGCCTGCGCAAAGGCCGCGGCATCAGCCGCCAACTCCTCCTCGCTCATGCGAAGCGAGCGCTTCTTGGTCGGCATGCCAGCCGCCTTGGCGTTGCGCTCCTCCTTGGCCGCCAGGATATCGCCCTCGCGCTCAAGGTAAGCGTCCCACTCGTTGTCGAGCAGGGCGTTCACGGCGTCACCCTCGACGGTCTCGCGCTCAAGCAGCACCTTGGCCATCAGATCGAGTTGATCGCGGCGGGCATCCAAAATCTCGACCGCACGACGATGGGCCTCACGCATAATGCGCTGGACCTCGATGTCGATGCGACGCGCCGTCTCCTCGGAGTAATCCTGGTGATCGGCATAGTCGCGACCCAGGAACACCTGATGCTGCGCCTCGCCAAACACTTGCGTGCCCAACTCCTCGCTCATGCCCAAGCGCGTGACCATCTCGCGCGCCATCTTAGTCGCGCGCTCCAGATCGTTGCTCGCGCCCGACGTGATGTCGTCGCACATGAGCTCCTCGGCAACGCGACCGCCCAAGAACACGGCGAGCTCGTCGAGCATCTCGTTCTTGGTCTTGAGGAAGTGATCCTCCTGCGGAAGCTGCAGTGTGTAGCCCAGGGCCTGACCGCGGCTGACGATCGAGATCTTATGAACCGGATCGGAGTGCTCCAGGATGTGGCCCACCAAAGCGTGACCGCTCTCATGGTAGGCAATCGTGGTGCGCTCGGCTTCGGTCATCACGCGACCCTTGCTTTGCGGTCCGGCAATCACGCGCTCCATCGACTCCTCGACCTCGTCCATCGAGATCACAGAACGATGACGGCGAGCGGCCAGCAACGCAGACTCGTTGAGCAGGTTCGCCAAATCGGCACCAGTAAAGCCAACGGTCATCTGGGCGAGCTTCTCAAACTTAACGTCCTCGTCCATCGGCTTGTTCTCGGCATGCACGCGCAAGATCTGCTCGCGGCCCTTCACATCCGGACGGTCGACCGTAACCTGACGGTCAAAACGGCCGGGACGCAGCAATGCCGGATCCAGGATGTCAGGACGGTTGGTCGCAGCGATCAGGATGACCGACTCGCTTTCCTCAAAGCCGTCCATCTCGACCAGCAGCTGGTTGAGCGTTTGCTCGCGCTCGTCGTGACCGCCACCCAAGCCAGCTCCGCGCTGACGTCCCACGGCATCGATCTCGTCAATAAAGATGATTGACGGAGCCTGAGACTTGGCCTCCTTAAAAAGGTCGCGCACGCGGCTGGCGCCGACACCCACGAACATCTCGACAAAGTCGGAACCCGAGATGCTAAAGAACGGCACGCCCGCCTCGCCGGCAACGGCCTTGGCCAGCAGGGTTTTACCGGTACCCGGAGGGCCAACCAGCAGCACGCCGCGCGGAATCTTGGCGCCCAGCTTGCGATAGCGGTCCGGATCGCTCAAAAAGTCGCGAATCTCCTCGAGCTCCTCGACTGCCTCGTCCACACCGGCAACATCCTCAAACTTGACCTTGGGGCGCGTTGCCTCGTTGGTCTTGGCGTTGGTCTTGCCAAACTGCATGTTCCTGTTGTTGGCGCCCATCATCTGGCGCATAAAGTAGAACATGATGGCGATCAAGGCAATCGTCGGAAGCACACTCATCGCCAAGTCGCCCCAAAAATCGGGATCGTTGGTGTTGACGATGTACTTGGTATCGGGGTGCTCCGCCATGAGCTCGGCAAGCGAATCGGAACCGACATAGGTCGAGGAAAAGCTCTTGAGCTCGCTCGTGTCGCCCTTGTCCTTTTTCGTCTTCCAGTAATGACCCGTCACGCTTCCGTCCTGAACCGTATAGGTCAGATCTTCGACGCGATCCTGCTTGATGGCGCTGACCATCTCACTCGTCGCGAGCTTAACGGTATTGCTGGAGTTGGCAAAGCCGGAGCCCATGTTAAAGAAGGCGTAGCCCAGAAGCGCGCAAGCCAAAATAAAATACAGCCAGCCCGTACGCGTGGGCTTCTTGCCTCCGGGCATCCCCGGGATCTTAGGCTCCCGGGGAGTCTGGGAATTGTTGTCGTTACGGTCGTCGGGCATCTTACGAATAAACCTCCGGTTTCAAAATGCCCAGATACGGAAGGTTGCGATAGCGCTCGGCATAGTCGAGGCCGTAGCCCACCACAAAGGCATCGGGGCAATGGGTTCCAACATACTTGGGCGTGACGGCCGAGGTACGGTCCTCAACGTCCTTCCATAGGAAGGCGGCGACCTCCAGAGAAGCGGGCTTGCGGCTCTCGAGGTTCTTCATCAGGTACTTGAGGGTCAGGCCCGAGTCCAGAATGTCCTCGACGATCAGCACGTCGCGACCACGGATGTCGATATCCAGGTCCTTAATGATACGCACGATACCCGAAGACTTCACACCGTCGCCATAGCTCGAAACAGCCATGAAATCGATGTTGGTCGGCAGCTCGATCTTGCGCATCAGGTCGCCCATAAAGACCACGGCGCCGCGCAGGACCGCAATCAGCACCAGATCCTTACCCGCGTAGTCGCGAGTAATCTGCTCGCCTAGGCGAGAGACGATACCGTCGATATCCTCCTGCGTAAACAGAACCTTCTCGATATCCGGATGTTGAGAAGCCATGACAACCCTTTCTTGTGCTTATCGCCCACGCACCGCCGCATGGACGCGAACTACACATTCTAGCAGCGCACGGGGTATATTTACCAGCACGTGCGCCATCAGCGCGGGAATACCGTCAACGTCGCACAGAATAGCTGGCGCGAAGCGCTATTCCGCATCGACCACACGAAGCAGATATGCCACGCGCGTTGCGGCCGTGCATTTAAAACGCTCGTCCGCGCGAACGCCCGCGACCCATACTACGGCACCTCCCGGAGCCGTTCTTACCACGGGTACGCCAGAGCGGTCTGAAACAGGAATGCGCGCCTCGTTCAACAGGTCTGACACTTTCTTGCTTCGGCCGTTCATCCCCAACGGGCACATCACGTCTCCCGGCACAGGGCTATCCACCCACAGGCGCGCCAATCGCGCCTCGGCGGGAATCTCCCCGCGCGAGCCGGCTAGCATCCGCTCGCTATCGCGGTCGGCGAACCCCAGGGCCGCCGCATCCACCAAGGCCGCAACCTCTCCGGCAGCAGCAAGCTCGCGGGCACGGTGCACGATATCGCGTCCCGGCTCCACAGCCATCGGCTCTGCTGTCAGCATACGCCCCGCCCCCAGCGGCAGACGACCGGGAACGGAGATCCAGTCGGCCACTAAGTCCTCGCGCGCCGCCGGGGCCTTGAACGCCAGCATGCCAAACTCCACACGGGCATCAATTCCCGCAGGAAGCGTTACCGAGCCCGAGCCCGCAGCGACGCAGGCGAGCACGCGCTCCACGTGCCGCATCTCCGGTCGCGCGTCGGGATCGATGCGCTTAATCGCCAACCGTACGATACGCCGTGCAATCACAACCTCAGCGGCGGCAAGACGGCGCGCATCGAGCACCAGTGCGCCCGCCGCTTCCTTGCGCAGGCAGCTTCGAAACGCCTGTGCCGAAAGCTGAGAAAGAAAGGCATCCTCATCGCCTAAGATCTCGCAGGCGGCGCCAATCGTCTTGCAGACGCTCGCATTGCGCTGCGCCACCACTGGCATCACTCTATGGCGCACGTAGTTTCGCAGATACGAGACATCCTCATTGCTCTCATCTTCACGCCACGGCTGACCATGTACCTGTAGATAGCCCACGAGCTCGCCATGAGTTAGGTCAAGCAAGGGGCGCACCACGATATTCCTTCGACGGGGAATGCTCGAAAGCCCAGCCGGGCCCGACCCCTTAATGGCGTTCATCAAAAATGTTTCCGCGCGGTCCGACGAAGTATGCGCGGTACAGATACGAGCCGCCGTCCGCGGTGCGCCCGATTCGGCACAAAGTTCGCGAACATATCTCCGTGCCGCGGCATAGCGCACCTCGCGAGCCGCAGCCTCGATATTGCCCGATTCGTCATCAAAATAGGCATGCTCAACACACAGCGGCAAGCCGTATTGCGCGCACAGGTCACGTACAAAGGCCTCGTCGCCATCGGATGCCTCCCCGCGCAGATGATGGTTTACATGCAGCACGTGCAATCGCTCGCGCGCAATGGGAGCGACGCCGCGCCCGTCCTGGATATCCAGCTTTGATGTGCAAGCCATAAGGAGCAGCGCCGTCGAGTCCGCACCGCCTGATACCATGAGCACTACGGGGGCAGCGGCCTGCCGCGTTGCCAGGGCGCTCTTATCCGTCCTCGGCGCGGCATGATGTCCATAGTGCTGAGATACCGTTGGCATTCGCTTCCTCCTCTATTCATCCGCACCCATTGTATCCTTTGGAATCTTATGTCTCGCCTGCACCTTCATATCCTCGGCAGCGGCTCAAAAGGCAACTGCGCACTCGTCGAGGGGCCTCAGGGGCTCATCATGATCGACAACGGCCTGTCCCGCCGCGAGACACTTAAACGCATGGCGGAGCTTGGCCTCTCGGCAGACGACGTCGCCGCTCTAGTAATCACCCATGAGCATGGTGACCATATCAAGGGGCTCGATGTATGATGCAAGCACTGGCATGGTCCCCTCTTTGCCAGCAGGGACACCCTTTCATGCAAAGAAAACCTCGCGCACCTGCCCGTAGAGGAATTTGACCCCGGCGACACGCTCCCCATTGCCGGCATCCACGTGCAAACCTACTCAACATCGCACGATGTCATCAATCCTGTCGGCTATCGATTTAATGCTCTCGATGATTCCATTGGGTTTGCCACCGACACCGGAGAGCTATCGAGCCAAGCCATGAACATCCTCAAAGATTGTCGAGTCCTCGCGCTCGAAAGCAACCACGATGTGACCATGCTGCGCGAGGGAGAATATCCCCGCTTTCTTCAGGAGCGCATCCTGTCTGCAAGGGGACACCTCTCCAATGGCCAAGCCGCCGAAGCCGCGCGCGAACTCGTTACCGATCGCACCGAACAGCTCATCGCCATGCATATCAGCCAGGACAATAATCGTCCAAGCCTTACCGTCAAAAGCTATGCCAACGCGCTTGATGCAAGTCTCGATGATGAACTCGGCAGTTCTGCCACCCGTCTTCAAGGGCCACGGAAGCTCTCGATACGCCCTGCAAGCCAGTATCAACCGACAACCATTCAATAGCCCCTCAAGACAACAAGGGGGGGGCTGGGAATCACTTCCCAGCCCCCTTAACTCATACTCTCGATTGAAGCAGAGCCATCGTTAGTCGATGGAAATCTTCGTAACGTTCTTCTTCTCGACAATCTTGGGAACCGTAACGGTAAGGATGCCGTCAGCATACTTAGCCGAAAGGCCCTCGCTCGAAGCGTCCTTCAGATACACGCCGCGCGTCGCGCTGTACGAGCCGAACTCCTTCTGGAGGAAGTTCTTGCCCTCGTTTTCGGCGCTCTCCTCGACGTTCACACTGATCGACAGGCGACCCTCATTGAGCTCGACGTCGATGTCATCCTTGGCGACACCGGTAAGATACGCCTTGACCTCGTAGCCATCGCCCTTGTCCTCAACGTCAACGGGGAACGCCTTGGAGGCAATCGAGCTATTCGCCAGGTCGGTCATGTCATCAAACAAATCGAACAGCGAACTTGCAGAAGGACGGACGCCAAAAACCGAACGATAAGGAACCATGCTTGCCATGTTTACCACTCCTTGTAAGGACTGCCGAGTCATCTTCTAGGTGACTGGGACTTCTTTTGACGCTGTTATATATGCCCAGCCGCTTCTTATATATACATCGACTATAAAGTTTTTTGAGTCTATTTATATAAGCATATCTAAGTCTGGTTGACTAAGGTTTTGTCTAACAAACGGAATTTGGACGTAGGCTTAAATAATGTATGCAATCCCATCAAAACTAGACGGCTGGCTTACAATGGGCGCATACACGATATTGATGACGAACTAAGGGCATCATGGACGATCAAAAACAGGACAACACGTTTATGCCGGAGCAGGACGAAGCATCCAGCCCGCAACCGATTCGATTCCATCGCCCCCACATCTCGCAAGAGCCCATCAATGACCCAGAGCCCAAATATGTGACAAGAAACCGATATCAAACACTCGAAGAAGCGCAAACGGGGCGCAAACATATGGGCGTCGCCTCGGGAGACCCTGTATATCTGAAAGACGCACCATTATCTAAAAACAGCGCAGCTAGTGATGAGCCGATGAAAGCATCCGCCGCTCATCAACAAAGAGGGCCTCGACCCAAGCAAACCTTGACGCATTCGGCTCGCTATCTCGAAACGCCAAAACAGGGAAAGTCAATCTTCGTTTCGTCAAGTAAACGACGCAAGCAGCATCAACTGACAATCCTGCTTATGATCATTGCGGCCATAGCAGTTGCCCTTGTTATACGATTTATTTTCTTTAAATAAAGGCTCAATACCGAAAACAACAAGATCGTCTGGTGTAATTGAGTCATTTACACCCCGTTAACGCAAAAAAGGGGGAGGCCGCGAGGCCTCCCCCTTCTTCAAGTCATC
>CAMQHT010000009.1 GCA_947001705.1 uncultured Collinsella sp. | reverse complement strand
CTGGTGATCTCCGCCTTGAGAGGGCGGCGTCCTAAACCGCTAGACGAACGGGCCACATGACATCTGCACTGCCGTGCTGCGAGGACATATATTACGGGACAAAAAACGCGAGCGCAAGAAGAAATTCCAAATTGCCCGAATTTTGTCGGGAGGTTATGGAAAGCGCAGGTCAGCCGAGTAGCTAAAAAAGCCCCATCCCAAATTAACTACCCCAAATGCTGGTGAGTCAGGAGGGCTTCACGCTCGTTCGGGATATTATCCTCGATCACGGCGTCGAGGGAGGCGTTGAGCAACTGCCCCAGTTCCGGCCCAGGCTTGACGCCGGCACGAATCAGGTCGCCGCCATTGATGGCAAGCATCTTGAGCGTATAGGGCTCCCCCGCCTCCAATAAATCATGGGCGAGTGAGCGCATCTCCTCGATCGTCTCGACGTAATAGAAGCACGACGGCGCCTTGCCCAGCGTATCGGCACGCTTAAGGTCCATGAGCTCGTCAATCAGACGCGGCGTGTCGATGCCCTCGCCCGAAAGCAAGCGCATCATATTGAGTAAGCAAGAGCGCTCGGGGCGCAGCGGCTTATCGTGATACTTGATGAGTAGGCACACATCGCGAATCAAATCGTGCGAAAGCGCTAGACGATCCATAATGACGCGCGCCTTCTTGGCGCCAAGCTCGGGATGACCGTAGAAATGGCCGCTGCCCGCATGGTCGACCGTAAAGCAATCGGGCTTGGAGACGTCGTGCAAAAACGCCGCCCACATTAAGCTCGGCGAAGGCGCTACGCCGTCACACAGCTCCAACTCCCCCGCTACCGTCAACACGCGAGCGATATGCTCGTAGACATTAAAGGCATGGTAGACGCTGCGCTGGTCAAACCCACGAGCCGGCGCAAGCTCGGGCACGGCGGCACAAATGAGCTCGGGGTAGCGCAGCATCGCGTCTCCCCCGTGACCGGTCGAAAGAATGCCCTCAAGCTCAATGCCCACGCGCTCGCGTGCCACGGCATCGAGCAGCGGCGAGCATTCGGCAAGTGCCTGTTTGGTCTTAGGCTCGATCATAAAATCCAAGCGGCAGGCAAAACGCACCGCGCGCAGCATGCGAAGCGCATCCTCGTTAAAACGACGCTTGGGATCTCCGACGGCGCGGATCAACTTACGCCCTAAGTCGCCCTGGCCATCGTAGCGGTCGATAAGACCGCGCTCGGGATGCCAAGCCATAGCGTTAACGGTAAAGTCGCGACGCGCCAGATCGTCCTCAAGCGACGCCGCACGCTCCACACTCTGGGGATGGCGGCCATCGGTGTAAAAGCCGTCCAGACGATACGTCGTAACCTCAATGCGCTCATCGTCACAAATGGCGGTAATGCCGCCAAATTTAATGCCCGACTCAACTACCGCAATGTCAGCGGCCTCGAGTGCCGCCTTGGACTCCTGCCACAAGCCGCTGCAGCACATGTCGACATCGTGGCTGGGGCGTCCCATCAGGGCGTCACGTACCCAACCGCCCACGAACCAGGCCTCAAGACCGGCTGCCTCGAGCGCACGCAGGACACGGATGGAGGCATCGGTCGGCTGCGTACCGTTGAGCGAAACATTGCACATGCCTATGGCCTCCTGCACTTGCGAGCATTAATCGATGGTTCTCAAGAAGTCTAACAAGAAACGGGAAAGCGCGCACACGCAATCGCGTCGTCGATTCGATAAAACGAGACGGCAGACGCCACATACGTTCAGCGCGCAAAAAACACCCGCCTCGGAGATACAAAGCGGGTGTTAGGCAACGACATATCGATGCGGCTAGCAGACCTGGCGAACCTCAATGTGCTTCTTATATTCGTCCACCTTGGCAAAATCGCCCAGACCGGGGCACTCCACCACGTTGGCGCCGGTGGCCATCGAGAGGCGCAGGGCATCCTCAACACGCTCGGGAGCGTCGTGCCACACGGACAGGAAGGCGGCAAGTGAGGAGTCGCCGGCGCAGACCGTCGACAGCAGCTTGACCTCAAAGGTGCGATTGGCAAACCAGATGTGCTCTCCGTTGGAGAAGTACGCGCCAGCGCCACCCAGGGTCAACAGCACGTTCTTAGCGCCCTTGGCGTGGAGCTCGGCCATCGCACCCTTGACGGACTCGTCGTCGCCACCGCTCACCTTAATGCCAAAGATGTCGAGCAGTTCATCGTCGTTGGGCTTAATGAGCAACGGCTCCATGGCAATGAGGTCGGCCAGCTGATGGCTCGAGATATCGAGCACGAACTCGGCACCCTTTGCCTTAACACGGCGAAGTACCTCGGCCAGGAAACCCTCGGAGGTGTTGGGGGGCAGCGAGCCGCTAATGACCAGGCAGGTCATGTCGTCGAGCGAATCAATGAGCTCAAACATTTCCTGCTCGTTGGCAGCATTGATGGCAGCGCCTGCATTGACCATGTTGTACTCGGTGTCGGGACCGGCGTTGAGGAAGACATTGACGCGCGTGATGCCGTCGGTCCACACGGGCTTGACGGGCACGCCCAGGGCCTCGGCGCCCTTGACGATGAACTCGCCCGAGAAACCGGCAAAAAAGCCCAGGATCGTGGTGTCGACGCCGTAGTGATCGAGGGTGAACGAGACGTTAAGACCCTTGCCGTTGGGCGTATAGACCGCGTTGCGAGTGCGGGTGACGGTGTTGGCGGAAAGACCGTCGCAGGCAATGTTGTAGTCAATGGCGGGATTTGCAGTGAGCGTGTAAATCATGTAAGTTCCTTTCACAAGGCAACGTGTTAGTGAAAGTATATTCCACGCTTCGGGAAAAGACCATAGCGACTCGGCGAACGGTGTAGAACGCGTGCAGGGCGGCGGGATGACGGGCAAAAGAAACAGGGTCCTTGTCCTGTCGCTCGCCCACAATATACAAAAATGGCGCCCCGGCCAAAACCGGAGCGCCGTACACGCGAAAATAATGAGTTTCGCTTACTTGCGATCGAGCTTGCGGACAGCAACGCGCTTGCTGTACTCATCGACGTGACCGAAGTCGCCGATGCCGACGGACTCGGCAACGTTAGCGCCGGTAGCCATAGCGAGCTTCATGGCCTCCTCGACGTTGTCGCGATCCCTGTACCACTTGTGCAGGAACGCAGCGAGGGTGCAGTCGCCGGCGCAGACAGAAGAGACCAGCTTGATGTTGAACTCACGCTTGGCGTACCAGATGTCCTCGCCATTGGAGAAATAAGCGTCGCCGCGGCTACCACGGGTGAGCAGCACGTTCTGAACGCCGGCGTCGTGGGCGAGCTTCATGGCAACGCGGACCTCATCGTCGGTGTCGACAGGCACGCCGAAGATGGCCTTCATCTCGTGATGGTTCGGCTTAATGAGCAGCGGCTTCTTGTGAGCAAGCTCCTTGAGCTTGTCGGAGGACAGGTCCAGGACGACGTCGGCGCCACGGGCCTGAGCGTGCTCCATGACCTTAGCCAGGAAGTCAGGCGTAGCTTTGGGAGGCACGGAGCCAGAAACAATCAGGCACTCAAGATCGCCCGCGGTGTCCAGGATGTTGTAGAGCTCCTCCTGGTGCTGCGGCGTGATCGGGGCGCCGGGGTTCAGGATGCCGTACTCGTGCTGGCCATCGTTGACATAGGTGTTAATGCGCGTGATACCGTCGGTCCAGACCGGGCGGCACAGGCAGCCCAGGTTCATGACCTCCTCGACGATGAACTTGCCCGTGAAGCCGGCGAAGAAGCCGAGCGCGACGGTGTCGACGCCCATCTTCTTAAAGGCGAAGGACACATCGAGGCCCTTGCCGTTGGCCGTGTAGCTGGCCGAGCCGGTGCGGACGTTCTCGTCGGGCTCGAGCGGAGAGCTCGAAACCGTCATGTCGACAGCCGGGTTAGCGGTTAACGTGTAGAACATTTACAGTACCCCCTGTATATGTGAGGGCCGCGTGGCCGGCCCATTCCAACCACACGGTTACCTCTGATACCAAATTAGCGAGCTGCGGACTCGAGCAGTGCTTTGACCTCGGCGGCGGTGTTGCAGGCGAGCGCCTTCTCGGCGAGCTCGTCGCACTCGGCCTTGGTCCACTGGCTGATGGTCTTGCGGGCGCGCAGGATAGACGGAGCGCTCATCGAGAACTCCTCCAGGCCCCAGCTGATCAGCAGCGGCTCGAGCAGCGGATCGGCAGCGGCCTCGCCGCACATACCGACCATGATGCCAGCCTTCACGCCGCTCTCGATGATGTTCTTGAGCGAGCGGAGCACGGCGGGATAGTACACCTGGTACAGGTTGGAGATGGTGTCGTTGCCACGGTCGGCGCACATGGTGTAGCCGATCAGGTCGTTGGTGCCGATGGAGAAGAAGTCGGCGACCTCGGCCAGACGGTCAGCGAGTAGTGAAGCGGCGGGCGTCTCGACCATAATGCCGACCTCAATGTTCTCGTTGAACTTGCGACCCTCTTCGGTCAGCTCGGCCTTGCACTGCTCGACGAGCTCCTTGACAGCCACAACCTCCTCGACGCAGGTGACGAGCGGGATCATGATCTTGACATCGCCGAAGGCGCTGGCGCGCAGCAGGGCGCGGAGCTGGACCTTGTACTGATCGGGGTTGGCCAGGCAGTAACGCACGGCGCGGAAGCCCATGAAGGGGTTATCTTCCTTGACCATGTGCAGATACGGAATCTCCTTGTCGCCACCCACATCGAGCGTGCGGATGATGACCGGAGCGCCCTTGAGTGCGCTGGCGACCTTGCGGTAGGCGTTGAACTGCTCCTCCTCGGAAGGAAGCTCGGCAGAGTCCATGAACAGGAACTCGGAGCGGAACAGACCAATAGCCTCGGCATCGTGATCGAGCGCGTTGGGCACGTCATCGGGGTTACCGATGTTGCAGGCGATGATCTTCTTGATGCCATCGGCAGTCACGGACGGCTTGCCACGGAAGGCCTCGAGGGCTGCCTTCTCGGCAGCGAAGGCCTCGGCCTTGGCAGTGTAGGCGGCGAGCGTCTCCTCGTTGGGATCGGCCTCGACGATGCCCTTGCCACCGTCGACGACAACGGTCATGCCGTTGCGCAGCGCGGTGCAGCTGTTGGAAACCGAAAGGACAGCCGGGATCTCGAGGGCGCGCGCGATGATCGCGGAGTGCGACGTGCGGCCACCGGTCTCGGTGACGATACCGGCAACGTGGGCCTTATCGATCGTGGCGGTCATAGACGGCGTAAGATCGTGCACGACAACGACGGTGTTCTCAGGCAGGACGGAGAGGTCGACAACCTCCTTGCCCAGCAGCTCGGCCAGAATACCGGTGCGGATGTCGGCGATGTCGGCCGCGCGCAGACGGAACATCTCGTCGTCCATGGACAGGAACATGTTCTCGAACATGGTCGAGGTGTCCATGAGCGCCTGCTCGGCGCAGGTGCCGCCGTCAATGGCAGCGTTGATGGCATCGGTCATGCCCGGGTCCTGAGCCAGGACAATGTGTCCGCTCATGATCTCGGCCTCGGCCTCGCCCACCGTCTCCTTCATGTGGTCGGCCTGAGCCTGGGTCTTCTCGCAGAAGACCGAAAGAGCGGACTGATAGCGCTCCTTCTCTGCTGCCGAATCAGCAACCTCGTGCGGCTCAAACGTCAAGTCGGGATCGACGGCGACCATGACGGTGCCGATACCGATACCCTCGGATGCGTTGACTCCCTGATACATTCCCATTCCTCTCTCCGTGTCATGTGATAAAGCGTTTTGCCATATCCATGACAAAAGAGCGCAGCTACCTTAATACAGGTCACTGCGCCCCCAAGTATGAACTTAATTGTTCAACATACGACCCGTTTGAGTTCTACTCGCCAAGACCGCTCTTGATGAGCTCGACGGCAGCAGCCAGAGCCTCGGCCTCGTCAGCGCCGTCGCACTTGACCTCGACCTCGGTGCCGCAGGGGATACCAGCAGCCATGAGGGCCATCGGGGACTTGCCGTTGACCTCCTTCTCGGGGGTGACGACCGTCACGTCGCAGGCGTACTTGCCCATGGTGGAGGCGAAGAGACCAGCGGGACGCATGTGAAGACCCTGAGGATTAACGAGGGTAGCCTTCTCAGAAACCATAATTGACTCCTTTTTTGTGTTTAACCCCTGTCAGCCATGCGACAGGAGCCATACTCACGACGTTGTTTATATTAACTCACATCAAACTGTTTTTCATTGTGTTTCGCACGAATTATTGGACGGATGTCGTTCCTGTACGCTCGCCTGCCGGGCGGGGCGGTTAAGTTTGCTGCTCTACAGTCCTGCGCAAGACGGAAAGCACATTAAGTGCTTTCCTTTGCGTGCGGAACTCGCGACAAACTTAACCGCCCCGCCCGGCAGGCGAGCTGCGGAAACTCGGTCGGTCCAGAGTAATATCGTGCGAACGGAATTCTGGCTGAATATTTATCCGCACGGACGATCCAATAGACAGGCCGCGCTATCCCCTTCTTCTAAGTTGCGGTGAAATAGGGACTGCATTTGGAGTTGAATCGTTTAAACAGTCCCTATTTCACCGCAACTTATGAGAGGGATAGAAAAAGGCGGGGACTCCTGGTGGAGTCTCCGCCTTATATACAAGGGGCGATGTTATTCGCGAGCTGGGGGATTAGACAAGGCGGGCGTTGATCGTCTTGGCGATCTCGGCGGCGTCGGTGGAACCCTTGACGGTGGCACGGAAGCCCTCGTCCATAAGCGCCTCGGCGACCTTGGACAGGATCTTGAGGTGCGTGGTGCCGGCCTGGGCACCGGGAATAAGCAGGGCGATAGCCACGTTGACGGGAGCGCCATCCATGGTGTCCCAACCGGTCACGCCAGAGTCGTCCTTGACGACGATGACGGCGGCATCGGTAATGGCATCGGACTTGGCATGCGGGATGGCAAAGCCCTCCATCATGCCCGTAGTACCCTCGGCCTCGCGGGCCAGGAAGGCGTTCATCACGGCGTCGGCGTCGCCGGCGATACCGGCCTTGACGGCCTGGTTGGAGACAAAGCTCAGAGCCTCGTCACGAGAAGCGAAGTCCTCGGCGACAAAGACGTTCTCGACCTTCACGAAGTCGGCAGCCTCGGCCTTGGGGGCCTCGACGGCAGCGGCCTTGGGGGCCTCAACCGACTTGGCGGGAGCGGCAGGAGCGGACTTCTGGTTCTTCTCGAAGTCATACTTCTTGAAGGCGACGAACAGGATGCCACCGACCACGGCGCCGATGAGGATCGCGAGGACCCACAGCGGACCGTTCTCGACAACGGGCAGGACCAGGAAGCCACCGTGGGGCGCCGGATCGTGGACGTTGAACATAATGGTCAGGATCGAGGCGATGGAGGAACCGAGCATCATGATGGGCATGACGGGCCAGATGTTCTTGGTCATGAACGGAATGGCGCCCTCGGTGATGTGGGTGCAACCAAGGATGAGGTTGACGACACCGGCGTCATGATCCTCCTGGCTGAAGTACTTCTTGCCGACGATGACGGCGAAGGTGGTGATCAGCGGCGGAACGATGCAAGCGGCGGAGACGGCAGCCATGAAGTTGGTGCCGAAGTTGTAGGTGTCGGTGCCAACACCAGCTGCCAGGGCCTCGGTGAGCATGGCGGTACCGGTGACGTAAGCAGCCTTGTTAACCGGGCCGCCCATGTCAAAGGCGCACATGCAGCCGATAGCAAGACCCAGGACAACAGCGCCGGAGGCAGACAGACCCTTGAGGAAGTCCATCATGGCGGTGTTAATGGCAGCCATGGGGCCGGAGATGCCGAGCATCACGAGACCGACAATCAGCGTGGAGAACAGCGGGTACAGGAAGATAGCCTTGAGACCGTCCAGGTTCTTGGGCAGACCGGCAAAGACCTTCTCGAGCAGCAAGATGACATAGCCAGCGAGGAAGCCGCCGACGATGCCGCCCAGGAAGCCGAAGCCCACACCGGTGCCGCCGGCGTCAATGAGCATGGTACCGTCGGGTCCCTCGACGACAGGCAGACCCTGGATGGCGATCATACCGGCGACGAAGCCGGGGACGAGTGCCGGGCGCTTGCCGATGGACTCGGCGATGTAGGCGGAAAGCACGGGAACCATGAGGTTCATGGCGATGCCGCCGATAATCTTGAGCATAGCGGCGAAGCTGTTGTAGTCGGCCGCCGTCGAATCGAAGGACGTGATGCCCCACAGGAACGAAACGGCGGTCAGAACACCACCGGCAACGACGAAGACCAGCATGTGGCTGACGCCGTTCATGAGGTGCTTATAGATGATGTGGCCGATGGACTCCTTCTCCTCGACCTCATCCTCGACATCGGCAGCAGCCGCAACCGTGTCGTCGCCCTTGGCGGCGAGTGCGCGGTCGATCAGCTTGCCGGCAGCCTCGACGGACAGGGCCTTGGAAACACCAACGGAAACCATGGGCTTACCGGCGAAACGCTCCGCCTGGACATCCTTATCAGCTGCGACAACGACGGCCTTGGCGCCAGCGATCTCGCCCTTGGTGAGCTCGTTCTCGACACCGACCTGGCCATGGGTCTCGACCTTAATGGTCAGACCGCGCTCGGCAGCTGCCTTCTCCAGCGCCTCCTTCGCCATGAAGGTGTGCGCGATGCCGGTCGGGCAACCGGTGGCGGCGATGATGTCAAACTTAGCCATGTGTCCCTCCTTTTTAAGTTTTGCGCCCGCAGGCGCTCCCCTACACGCGCGTCCTTGCGCGCTTTTCCACATCTGAAAGATACCAAGCCACCGCTTGTACGAGAAGTAATACAGCTCATTTCTCCGGTGAAAGGTTCTTTCATTACCGTAAACGGTAAGTGAAAGTTTACCATCAACACTTGAAACGGCAAGGTGTATCTTGTAATTGAAAATGCCCGTATACTATGGCATTGAAAAACGAGTCCGATTTTCAATGCCAACCAGGAGCCATCCATGACCGATAGCAGCAAGAGCGCGCTCTCCCTTATTAGCACGCACAAAGGGTACAGCGATTCCGAGCAGCGCATTGTCGACTATATATTGGAGCACCAGTCCGAGGCGCCGCGCCTGACGGCCGCCCAGCTCTCGCGCGCCGCCGCAACCTCCGAGGCAACCGTCTCGCGCTTCTGCCGCAAACTGGGTTTTGGCAGCTTTCGCAGTTTCCAGTTTTCGCTGGCGCGCGATCTGGAGAGCCAGCGCAATGAAGGACTCACCGACGAGGTATCGCTCGACAATATGGAACAGAGCCTCAAGAATATCCTCGCCGCCAAGGTCAGCGAGCTCAATGCGACCATCGATGGCATTGATCACGACACACTGGCAGCCGTCGTGCGCGCGTTTAAGAACGCAGGGGCTATCGAGTTTGCAGCCGTAGGCAACACCAATGCCGTCGCGCTCGACGCGACGTTTAAGTTCTCTCAGCTGGGCCTTCGCTGCATGGCAAGCACTATCAGCGAGACCTCGATTGGCTTTGCGCTCACATTGCGCCCGGGCGATGTCATCGTGCTGATCTCGAACTCCGGCAAGTCGCGTCGACTCAATCGCATGGCAAAGGCGGCTCGCGACTGCGGAGCTACCGTAGTCGTCATTAGCAGCGACAGCAAGTCTCCGCTTGCTCGCCTGGCCGACTACACCTTTAATACCGTGAACCACGAGGCGCTGCTCACCACGGGTGACTTTGCGTTCTCCAAGATGAGCGCCACGATGATCATCGAGGTTATCTACAACTTCCTGCTTCCCGAAATCGAGGACGCCCGAGAGCACATCAGCTTCTACGAGGAGCTCATCCAGCCGGATAAGGTCGTGGAGTAGGTTTTATCAGGGGTCGTTATGTACCGTTCCCACAAAACTATGCCGGTTTACTACGATGAAATCGGATCATGCGACTACATCGCGTTTTAAAAGAAAACCGCAGGCGTTCTACCTGCGGTTTTCTTTTTTCAATTTTAGCTGTGCTCGAGCTGCGCCCATTCAACGTAGTAAACCGGCATAGTTTTTGACGGTCGGGGCAGACAAGCAAGTGGCGGGGCAACGATTACTGATATTTTATTCCCCCAACATCGCCGGCTCGTTCTAACCTCGAGCTTCTTCCAGCATCTGCTTGGCGTGCGCTAGGCTTGCCTCCGATTGATCGCCACTCAGCATACGGGCGACCTCTGCGGTACGGGCGTCTCCTGTCATCTCGTCCAGGTGCGTCTGGGGAACGTTGCCGGGCTCCTTGCTCACCACGTAATGTTTATCGGCCATGACGGCAACCTGCGCCAGGTGGGTTACGACAATCACCTGATGCGTAGCGGCGAGATCTGCAAGCACACTCGCGAGGGCACGTGCGGTAGAGCCGCCGACACCGGCATCGACCTCGTCGAACACCAGCGTATCCACGCCATCTGCGTTGCCAAGGACAACCTTACTCGCCAGCATGACGCGGCTCAGCTCACCGCCCGACGCGATGCGACGCAGGGGGCGCGGCGTCAATCCGGAACCGCTGCGATACAAAAGCTCGTAGCTCGAAGGGCCCGCCGGCGTCCACTCGGCGCGCGGAAGATCGCGCGACTCCCAAACGAGCTCGGCGCCGCCCATTTCCAGGCGCGCCATCTGACGACCAACCTCGTGGCAAAAGCGAGGAGCTGCCGTATTCCGCGCGCGTTTAAGCGCCTTGGCAGCAGCAAAAAGCTCGCGCTCGGCACTCCCGAGTGCCTCGCGTGCTTTCTTGATCTGCGTATCGCCATCATCGACCAGGGATAGCAGCTCTTGTGAGCGATCGCGCGTGGCAAAGACATCGTCCATAGTGGGCCCCCACTGACGCAGCAGGGACTTAAGATCGGAATAACGCTCGCGCATACGAGTAAGCTCGCGCGGATCGAAGGCGACCCCATCGCGATAAGCACGCAGCTCGTTGGCGCAATCCTCAAGCGAAATGCAGGCATCCGAAAGGGCATCGGCGATGTCGCCCAGCTTGCGATCGACGGCCACCATACGGGAAAGCTCCGCCACGGCGCCGTTCACGGCATCGAGCGCTCCCCCTTCGGCTGCAAGTGATTCATGGGCATCATTGGCCGTGGCCACCAGAACCTCGGCATGCTCGGAGCGCGGCAGCAGCTCCTCGAGCTCCTCATACTCACCCGGCTTGGGGTCGACCTCGGCGATACGCTCCAGGGCGAAGCGCGCCTCCTCGACGCGGCTCCCCTGCGCACGCGAGGCCTCCTCGACGCGACGGACCTCCTTGGCAGCCGCGCGCGAGGCTTTAAAGCAAGCACGGTAGTGCTCGAGCGCCTCGAGTGCCGGGCGCCCTGCCCATGCATCAACCATGGCAACATGATGCGACGGGTCAAGCAGGCGCTGGTGCTCGTGCTGGCCGCAAAGATCCATCATCACGCCGACGCGCTCAGAAAGCTCGCGCACGCTGGCGATACGGCCGTCAATTTTTACGCGACTGCGGCCTTCGGCAGAAAGACTGCGCCGCACGGTGAAGCCCTCTGTGTCGTGCGGGCCGTCAAACAGGCGCGCCTCGACGCTGGCAAGTGCCTCACCCTCGCGCACCGTCGACGAATCCGCGCGCTCGCCCAAAATGAGCTTGAGCGCCGAGAGCAGCGCGGTCTTACCGGCGCCGGTTTCTCCGGTCAAAACCGTTAGGCCCGCACTCGGAACCAACGTCGCCTCACGAATGAGCGCGATATTGGAAACCTGCAGCTCATCGATCATGACGCACTCCGTAGAACACGCGGCTCACCGAGTTATAGAAGCTCTCGGGGCCGTAATCCAGCAGCAGCACATCGCCGGGACCGCGACGCACAGCCACGCTCTCGACCGTGCCATCGCAGGTAATAAACTGTCCGTCGATGGCAATCGCCGGAACGCTCGGGCGGTCATCAGACATAAAGATCTCGACGACATCGCTCGGCGAGGTCAAAAAGGCGCGAGCCTGAATGGTATGCGGAGCAATGGGCACGCAGACCATGCCCGTGTAATCGGGGCTGACGATGGGACCGCCGGCGGAAAGCGCGTAGCCGGTGGAGCCGGTCGCCGTAGATACAACTACGCCGTCACCGCGCAGGCGGTCGATATGATGGCCGGACACCGTGATGTCGAACTCGACCATATCGGACAGGGGCCCGCGCGTAAGCGCCATATCGTTGAGGGCAAAGGTGCGCACGACATCCTTCGTGCCGTCTTCGCGCACCGAAACGATATCGGCGGCGATGGTAGCGCGGCGACTCACGTGGAGCTCACCGGACAGGGCATCGCTCACAACCTGCAAAATGTCGCGCTCCTCGGGACTCGCAGCGGTCAAAAACCCAAGGTGACCGTAGGACAGACCAAGGATGGGAATCTCGCGGTAGTTGAGGATACGAGCCGCGCGCAGCAGCGTACCGTCGCCGCCGAGCGTAATGACCAAGTCGGCATCGTCAACATCGGGCGCACTCTGGATCTTGGAGCGCTGGTCGGCAGCCCATGCGACCTCGTAGCCTTGGCGCGAAAGCCAAAGCTCGAGCATCAGGCCGCTCTCGACCGCCTCTTGCTTGTAGTAATTGGGAACCAGAAAGACCTTCATAGCGTTGCAGCTTTCTCGCTCAAAGCCGATACCTGGGCTTGCAACTCATCATCGGAGCGCTCGCCGGGAGCAAACCTCGTGCCGTACAGGAAAAACTCAACGTTGCCCTTGGCGCCATGGATGGGCGACACGCACACGTCGAGCGGGAACAGGCCCTTGGCGGCAAAAAGCTCAATCGCCGCCACGAGCGTATCGCGGCGGACAGCGGAGTCGGTCACGATGCCGCCCTCGCCCACCAGCGCAGCCGGCGCCTCAAACTGCGGCTTTACGAGCGTGCAGAACGAACCGGAAGGCTTCAGGCACGCCAGCACGGCGTCGATGATATTCGCGATGCTCGTAAACGACACATCGCACACGGCCAGGTCGATAGCGCCGCCGTAGCCGAGCTCAGGCAGCTGTGTCACATTGGTGCGCTCACGGAGCGTCACGCGCTCGTCTTGGCGCAGCGACCAATCAAACTGGGCGCGACCCACGTCGACCGAAACGACCGTAGCGGCGCCACGCTTGAGCAGGCAATCGGTAAAGCCGCCCGTAGAACAGCCCACATCGAGGCAAGCAAGGTCCGTCGGATCAATCCCAAACGCATCGAGCGCACCCTCGAGCTTGAGTCCGCCGCGCCCCACGTAGGGAATACGTCCCTTCACGTGTAAGGGCAGGCCGGGCGTCACCTTAAGGCCCGGCGAGGTCAAACGCTCGCCGCCACTCGAGACCAAGCCGGCCATAAGAGTGCGAAGGGCATCCGCGCGATCGGCGCAGATGCCCTGTGAAATCAGTTCGTCATCGAGACGCACGCGTTTCATGAATGCCATCAACCATTCGTATCCGGAGACGCGGCCTGGCTATCCTGGGATTCGTTTGCCGCATCCTCATCGTATTCCTGCTCGAGCTTATCGGCCTCGCGAGGCGTCAACTCAAACTTATCGACCATGTCGACCGCACGGGAGCCCAGCTCAATTGCCTCGTCAAACAGATCGAGCGAACGCTCCAGGGACGTATCCTTGGAGCGAACGGTCGCGATAATCTGGTCCAAGCGGTCCGAGATCTCGTCGAAGTTGCGGACGGAACCCTCTGGCATGGCTACTCCTCGACGGTACCGGTCTCGGCCTC
Organism: uncultured Collinsella sp.; assembly: GCA_947001705.1. Classification (GTDB taxonomy): domain Bacteria; phylum Actinomycetota; class Coriobacteriia; order Coriobacteriales; family Coriobacteriaceae; genus Collinsella. The sequence goes on along the minus strand of CAMQHT010000009.1, from coordinate 48,778 downwards.
GGCGACCTCAGCACCCTCGTCGAGAACGCCAGCCGCAGCCTGAGCGGCGGCAACCTTGGCGGCAGCCTCGGCAGCCTGGACCTCCTCGCGGGCACGGTCCTCGGCCAGAAGCTCCTGATACAGGTCCTCGCCCGGCAGCTCCTCGCTACGAGCAATCTTACCGAGCACGCCGTTGACAAACGACGCGGACTGATCGGTGCCATAGGCCTTGGCAAGCTCGACAGCCTCGTTAATCACGATGGCGTCCGAAACCTCCTCGTCGGTGAGGAAGCGCATCTCGTAGACGGCGATACGCAGCAGATTGCGGTCGGCGCCTGGCATGCGCATAAGATCCCAGTTCTTGGCGACGGAGCGCAGGGCGCAGTCGATGCGATCGATGTGCTCATAGGCACCGCGGCACAGCTCCAGCGCGTAGGGGTCGAGGGGACCCTTCGAGATCAGGAAATCGCCCTCGAGGACGCGCTCGAGCGGGCTGTCCGTGGCCTCGGCCTGAAACAGCAGCTGAAGCGCCTGACTGCGGGCAAGCGTACGCCCGCGATAAACCTTAAGGCTCAAAGGTTACTCCTTGGGGAAAACGAGGCCGTCGATGCAAACGTCAACGCGCTCGACCTCGACGCCCACCTGGGCGTCGATGGCGGCAACCACGGCGGCGCGAACGGCCTCGGCGAGTTTCTTGAACGGATAGCCAAAGAACACCACGACGCGCACGGTAAGCGCGAGCTTGTCGCCGATGACCTCGGCCTCGACCGCCGGCTCGGAAGCCGGGGCCTTGGACGAAAGCATCATGGAGACAAGGTTGGTGGCAAGGTCCTTGACGCCCACGGAGGCGATGCCCTCGACATCCGTGACGGCGCGCGAGACGATGGCGGTCAGAACATCGGGCGAAATGCCGATGCCGTCAATCTTGATTTCCTGGGGCATGAGTCCTCCTAGAAGAGTTGGTTGCTAGACGCGGGAGACGAACTTGCCGTCGCGGGTGTCAACCTTAATGACCTCGCCCTCGTTGAGGTACATGGGGACCTGGATGACAGCGCCGGTGTCGATGGTGGCCGGCTTGGTGGAACCCTGGACGGTATCGCCCTTGAAGCCCGGGTCGGTCTGGACGATGGTGGTCTCGATGAACATCGGCGGGGTCACGCCCATGAGCTCGTCGTCGGCGAAGAGCAGCTGGCAGGTGTCATTCTCGCGCAGCCACTTGGCGTTCTCGCCCACCATATCCTCGGGAACGGGAACCTGCTCGTAGGACTCGTTATCCATGAAGATGTAGTCGGCGCCGTCGTTGTAGAGGTACTGGAACTCACGGGTGGTGAGCATGACGCTCTCGAACTTGGTGCCGGCGTTGCAGGTGTTCTCGACGACGCGGCCGCTCTTGATGTCGCGGGTCTTGTAGCGCACGAAAGCGCCGCCCTTGCCCGGCTTGACGTGCTGGAACTCGACGATGGTGTAGACCTTGTCCTTAATGCGGAGACCGAGGCCGTTCTTGAAGTCGGCGGTAGAGATAGTAGGCATAGCGACCTTTCTTGTTATTGGCTAGACGCACAAACGTCCAAATTACATACGAGCGAAATTATACACTTGCAGACGGCGGCTGCGGCGAGCGCATAAAAAGAGAACGCGGGACGCCCGAATCGATCCGGACGCCCCGCCTCCAAAAACCCAAATGGATGGTTTAGCAATCGATAATATGCAGGTCGTGCGGGGTCTTGGTGAAGGGCTCGTAGCCGTTCTCGGTGACGACGCCGTAGTCCTCCAGGCGCACGCCGCCCACGCCGGGCAGGTACACGCCGGGCTCCATGGTGATAACCGAGCCGACTTCGATGATATTCTTGCTGCGGTTGAAGTTAGGCAGCTCGTGGATGTCGATGCCCACGCCGTGGCCCAGACCATGGTTGTAGTAATCGCCATAGCCGGCATCGCCAATAATCTTCTTGGAAAGCTTGAAAATGTCGTTGCCCTCGACGCCCGGATGGATAGCGGCGACGCACTCCTCATGGGTGCGGCGCACGAGCGCGTACAGGTCGAGCTGCTCCTGGGTGGGCTCGCCCATCACGACAGTGCGCGTCATGTCGGAGCGGTAGTCGCAGTAGCCCGCACCGTAATCCATGAGGACAAAGTCGCCCTTCTCGATCACGCGGTCGCTCGGGACGGCATGCGGGTTGGCGGTATTGGGGCCACTCGCCACGATGGAGCCGAAGGCCAGGCTGTCGGCTCCGTTGGCGAACATAAAGTTCTCGAGCTCGTTGCGAACCTGCTTCTCGGTCATACCGGGCTTAATAAAGCCGAGCATGTGCTGGAAGGCGGCATCGGTGATCGACTGCGCGTGGCGCATGAGCTCGATCTCCTCTGCATCTTTGATGGCACGCATCTTGCGGATGTCGTCATGCATCAGCGGCAGCATGCAGGCAACGGAGCGGTCCTCCAGACCACGTTGAATACCCTGGTAGAAGTTAATCTGCATGTCATCCTCGACGGCGCAGACGCGGCATTTGTTGGCCGCAATCTTGCCGGCGACCCAGCCGGGGATGGTGCCCTCGTCCATGTCGTAGACCCAGGGGCTGCCGGCGGGCGTGTTCTCCTCAAAACTGTTGAGATAGCGCGAGTCGGTGTGGAACAGGCACTGATCGGCCGTAATAAACGCGGCGTGAGGGAACTCGAAGGTGTAATCGAAGACGCCCTTCACGCCCGTGAGCCAACGGAGATTGGCCTCGTCGCGCACGACGATGGCGTCGTAGCCGCGCTCGGCCATCAGGGCACGGACGCGCTCGATACGACCGGCAGGACCGGCAGCAAACTCAGACATGCAGATTCCTTTCTTGTTGTCCTCATAAAAGTGGGACGGGTCCCGATCGAAAGACGGATTCGCACGCGATCCGCAACCGATTGAAAACCCGCACCTCAACATGATACGAAAGACGATGGATGTCAATAAAACTTAGAGAAGTTCTTTGCGAGAAGCCAAGTAGGCGTGAGCATGGCGCTCAAGAACCTCGTCCTCAACGCTCGTTAGACGAATGGCGCCAAGTGCCGCGGGCAGCGGCAACATACTGCGGTTCGAGCGGACAAACTGCTGCCTGCGGAACTCCTCGATATATGCGGCGGGCTCCAGATCGAAGGCAAACTCCTCGATACCAAAGTCCTCCAAGCAGTCATCGACCTCAAAGACGTAATCGATATCGAAGTCGCAGGCATCATGTGCTAGGCGCGCCTCAAAGCGCATACCTTCGGACAACAGCTGGTAGGCAGGGACCTGCGAAGCGGCATCGCCCAAGCAGGCGCGCAGGGTACGCTCCCCCGTCTTGCCAAAATCGAGCGCATGGCGGGCGCTCGGGTTCGTGGCCATCAGTACGTCCTTGTGGGCAGTCTGAGACCACTGAACGGCATTGACGAGCGCGACTTCCTCGCCAGCGAGAATCTCGGGGACGGTCTCGGTAAACTGATTCCAACGGGACTTGCTGCTCGAAAGCAAAGTGCCAACAAGTACCGCATAACCGAGCTTGAGGTCCTCGGGGTCCGCTTCGCGAACAAGTTCGAGGTCACACACGACCAAGCCCGGCTCGGGACGGAACGCGATAGCGGAAAGCGCATTCGCCGACGAGGCGACGAGTGGCTTCATAGTCGTCGCGACCGTGAGCATGGCGTCGAACGTCGTCGGCAGCAAGGCGCACTCGGTGCGACCGCACCACTGATTGGCACACCAGCAAACGACCGAGCAGGTCGCCGTGTCGCCGACAGCGACAACGAGATCGTCGCAGGTAATGCCGTTAGCCGACAGGGCGCCAAAAACGGTATCGGCATCGGCCAGCGTAGCACCGGCAGGCGAAACCTCGAGGACAAGCGGTGACACGGCAAAACCGGCGTCGACCAGCGCATGCTCGACAACCTCGCCAAAACGCTCGGATGTGGCGCTGTTCCAAACCACCATCGCCCGCTTGGGTTTGCCCACAGCCGAGGCAAACATGCGCGACAGCTCCTCGAACGCGCCCAATCCGACGCGGACATCGACACTGCGGTTTTGGAAATTGATAAGTTGACGGCGAATCATAGCAGTCCACGCTCCAAAAGCATCTCGGCACAAAGGTAGGAAACGTCCTCGAAGGACTTGTTGCGAATATCAAGGGTAATATCGGCGGCCTGGCGATACAGCGGACGACGATGTTCAAACAGGCGCGCAGCATGCTCGGGTGAGCGGAAATCTGGTCGGGTATCGGAGCGGCGAATCTGGCGCAACGAATCCTCAAAGTCGCCTTCGAGGTACACACAGGTACCCATCTTGTGCATCAGCTCAATGTTCACCGGCGTCTCGACGATGCCACCCCCGCACGATACCAGCAGGCTGCGCTCGCTTTGAAGCGAACGGAGTGCCGAGGTCTCGAGTTCGCGAAAACGATCCTCGCCCTCGGTCTCAAATATCTCGGTCACCGACTTGCCGCATCGACGCACAACCAAACGATCGGTATCGATGAATCGACGCTTGAACATCGTGCCCACGTTGCGCGCAAGCGTCGACTTGCCCGCACCCAAAAAGCCGATAAAGAAGATATGGTCGCAGCCGTGTTTGATGTGCTGAGACATGGCGAAACCTATTCCTCGCAGGGAAGGTCGCGCAGGGCCCGGCGCTCAAAGATACGGAAGATCTGCGTGTACCACAGGTCCTGGGTTGCCTGCGGCTTAACCAGAATAGTGTCAACGCCGGCAAAGTTACCGCTCCACACGTCCGTGTAAAGCTGATCGCCGATCAGTACGGCCTCGTTAGCCGTGGCCCCCAGGCGCTTAAGACCCGCCTTCAGGGCAAACGGGGCGGGCTTCATGGCATGGCTGATGGCCTCGAGCCCCAGCTCGCGCGCCGACGCCATGACCTGGTCGCGATGCCAGTTATTGGACACCATGCACAGCTTAAAGCCCTTGGCATGGGCGGCCTCGAGCCAAGCGGAGACCGCAGTGGGTACCTGCTCGGTATCACGCGGCACCAGGGTGTTGTCGCGATCGAGCAGAATGGCGCGCTTGCCATCGGCCCACAGGGTATCGAGGTCGATGCGGTCGACCGAGGCAACATATCGTTTGGGGCTGAAAATCCTCATGTTTAATTCCAAGACTGTTGGTGCTCTTCGTAGGTCTGCGAGAAATACTCCTCGTCCTGCGTAATGTAGAAATACAGGTCATCGGAGTCGGTAGGCTCAAGGGTGGCCTTGAGCGCCTCGAGCGACGGAGAGCAGATGGGCGTGGGCGGCAGCCCCTCATGCTTATAGGTGTTGTACGGACTATCGCTCTGAAGATCGTCGGCGGTAACCTCGCCGCCGGTGACATACATCATGGTCGCATCGCTATTGAGGTAGCGCAGACCGTCGAGCTTGCCGGCAAGACGGTTGTAGAACACCGAGGCGACATGCGCGCGCTGCTCGGCGTTGAGGCCTTCGCGCTCAACGATGGAAGCGAGATTGATGATGTCGTAATCAGACATCTCCACGCCGTAGCGCTCCTTGATTTTGGCCTCGCAGCCGGCAAAATCGAGCGACTTGTACTCGGTGTTGAATTGATCGAGCATGGCGCGAATCACATCATCGGCGCTCGGTTTCTTACCCAACGAATAGGTCTTGGGGAATAGGAAGCCCTCGAGCGAATCGTTTGCAGCGCCCTCAAGGAAGCTATAGTCCTTCACATAGTTGGAGGCCTTTGCCTGATTGAGGAAGTCTTCCTTGGAGATACTGTCGTATGCCTTGGCCACGCGATCGGCGACCTGGTCAACCGTCAGGCCCTCTGGGATAGTCAGTGCATCGGAGCTCGCATTGGGGCCCTCCATGAGCTGCTGAACGACCTTGGTCGCGTCCATGAGCGTGGTGAACGAGTAGGTGCCGGGCTTGAGCGACATGTCGGCGTTGAGCTTTTTGACCGCCGCGTAATAATCCTTGGGATTTTCGACGATATGGTTCTCGGAGAGAATCGAAGCGATGCTGTCACCCGAGGCACCATCGGGAATAGTGATAGTAACCTGCTGGCCAGCAGTGACTTTCGCATCCTCACCAGCAAAAAAGCCCTTGACAGCTGGCACGACAAAGAAAACGATCGCGACAAGCGCAAGCACGGCGACGACGCCACCGATAATCATAGGCACCGGGGAGCTTTTCTTTTGGGCACCACGGCGAGCGCGCGTGTTATAGCTCGAGCGCGTGGCCGGAGCAACGCCGTGCGAGCCATGAGTATGATGTGCGTGGGAGCGTGATTGCGGTGCCTGTCCCTGCGTACGCTGGGCAGGAGCCTGCTGCTTAAAGCGGGAACCGCCCGCGGGCTGCGCGGGACGAGCGGCGGGCTGTTGAGCAGTACGCCGAGTAGGTTGAGCCGAACGCTGCGTCGGCTGCGCCGGGCGCTGGCCAGGCTGAGCAGGGCGTGGCACGGACTGACCCTGACGACTCTGCTGGCGCGGATCGGAAGCGCTAGGCATGCTGAACCTCCTCATTTTTACGATCGAGCCATGTCTGCAAGAACAGGCTGGCGGCGATCATGTCAATCTTGCCCCTCATCTGCTTTTCGTTAAGCCCCTGCTCACGCAGGATACGCTTGGCCTCTTGCGAGGACAGGCGCTCGTCCTCAAACTCCAGCGGAAGATCGAGCTCGTCGGCGATCTTTTGCGCTACGGCGGCAACGCGCTCGGCCTGGGGGCCAGGCTCGCCGGCCATGGTCAGGGGACGCCCGCTTACCAGGATGTCGGGCTCATAGTCCTCGACCAGGTAACGGAACGTCTTAGCCATAAAAGTGACCTCGGCGGCCGGGAGCACCTTGACGGGCATCGCCATCTTGCCATCACGGCTCGAGACGGCGATGCCGATCCTGGTCTCCCCTATGTCCAGCGCGAGCGCGACCACAGCGACTACTTAGGCGCCGAGCGCGGTCTTGGCGGCCGCGAGGGCATCGGCGATACCGGCGGCATTCTTGCCACCGGCCTGGGCCATGTTGGGACGGCCGCCACCGCGACCGTCGACCAGGCCCGCAATCTGCTTAATCACGTTACCGGCGTGGAAACCGGCCTTCACGGCGTCATCGGAGCCAGCAGCGAGCAACGCAGGCGTGCCCTTCTCGGTCACGCTGGCAACGACGCAGGCGACAGGGCCGGCGACCTTCTGGTGCACGGTATCCCAGACGTTGCGCAGGTCAGCAGCCTCAAGGCCCTGGAGCTCAGCGACGACGAGCTTATAGCCGTCGAGCTCGACGGCACCCTCGATGGCGCTGGAGATAGCGTCGGAGGAGCCACCGGTCAGCGCCTTCTTGAGCTTGTTAGACGTCTCGCGCAGCTCGGCCTGCAGGTTCTCCACACGAGCGGGAACCTCGTCAACGCGGCACTTGAGCGCAGCGGCAGCGGCGTCAACGAGTGCCAGGCGGTCGGCCATGTAGTCGAGGGCGCCCTTAGAGGTAACGGCCTCGATACGGCGGACGTTCGAGCCCGTGGAGGACTCGGAGATAATCTTGAACAGGCCGATCTCGGCAGTGTTGGCAGCATGCGTACCACCACAGAGCTCGCGGGAGAACGGCTGATCCTCGGCGCCCACGGAAACGACGCGGACGACGTCGCCATACTTCTCGCCAAACAGGGCGACGGCGCCGGCGGCCTTGGCCTCGTCGATGCCCATGACGCAGGTCACGACCGGCTTAGATGCAAAGATCTGCTGGTTGACCAGGTCCTCAACAGCCTTGAGCTGCTCGGAGGACAGGGCCTCAAAGTGCGTGAAGTCAAAGCGCAGGTGCTCGGGCGTCACAAGCGAGCCAGCCTGGGAGACATGCTCGCCCAGGACCTGCTTAAGCGCGGCGTCGAGCAGGTGCGTGGCGGTGTGGTTGCGACGCAGGAAGCCACGGCGCTCGGCGTCGAGCGCGGCGGTCACGGTAGTACCGACGGTCAGCGTACCCTCGGTGACTTGGGCGACGTGAGCATACAGGCCGTTGTGGTTCTTGGTATCGGAAACGGTCAGCGCAACGCCCTCGGCGGAAAGCTCGCCGGCATCGCCCTGCTGGCCACCCATCTCGGCGTAGAACGGGGTGCGGTCGAGCACGACCTCGACGTCCTCGCCCACGGCAGCGGACTCGACGGACTCGCCGTTGCGAACGATGGCGACAACCTTGGCACCCTCGATCACATCGTTGTCATAGCCGTCGAACTCGGTCGCGGCAACCTTGTCGGAAAGCTCGACCCACACGTCGTTGAAGCTGCCCCAAGCATCGCCCTTGGCGTTGGCGCGAGCGCGGGCCTTCTGGTCCTCCATGCAAGCGGTGAAGCCGTCCATATCGACGTTGTGACCGGCGGTGCCGGCGATCTCGACGGTCAGGTCGATGGGGAAACCAAAGGTGTCGTGCAGCTTAAAGGCAACGTCGCCCGGAAGGACAGTACCCTCGGCAAGCGCGGCCAGGGCCTCGTCCAGGTAGACGCGACCGTTGTCGAGCGTCGTGGAGAAACGCTCCTCCTCGGAAGCGACGATACCCTTGACGAGCGCGACGTTCTTGAGCAGCTCGGGATAGGCCTCGCCCATCTGGGCGTTGACCTCGTCAATGAACTTGGTCAGGAAGGCGCCCTCGATGCCCAGCAGGCGACCGTGGAACACGGCACGGCGGAGCAGGCGGCGAAGGACGTACTCGCGACCCTCGTTACCGGGGAGAATGCCGTCCGAGATCATAAAGTCGACGGCACGAGAGTGGTCGGCGATGATGCGCAGGGAGCGGCTGGCGCCGGAGTAATCGTCGGCGTCATAGGTCTTGCCGCTGATCTTCTCGCCCAGCTTGATGAGGTGCTGCATCAAATCGCCGTCGTAGTTAGCGGTCTTGTGCTGCATGATGGCGGCCATGCGCTCCAGACCCATGCCCGTATCGAGGTTGCGGTGCGGCAGCTCCGGCATGGAGCCGTCCTCCTGGCGGTCGTACTGGGTAAACACGAGGTTCCAGAACTCAAGGAAGCGGTCGCAGTCGCAGCCAGGCTTGCAGTCGGGGCTGCCGCAACCGACCTCCTCGCCCATGTCAAAGTAAATCTCGGAGCACGGACCGCAGGGGCCGGTGGGGCCAGCGGCCCAGAAGTTGTCGTCCTCGCCCAGGCGGGAGATGTGATCCTCGGCAACGCCCAGAGAGCGCCACACGTCGTGGGTCTCGTCGTCCTCGGTAAAGACGGTAAAGTACAGGCGGTCGAGCGGAAGATTGAACTCCTTGGTGATGAGCTCAAAGGCCCAAGCGCAGGCCTGCTGCTTGGAGACACCGCCAAAGGAGAAGTCGCCGAGCATCTCAAAGAAGGACAGGTGACGGCCGTCCTCGCCGATGCAGTCGATGTCGTTGGTGCGGACGCACTTCTGGCAAGAGATCGCGCCGATCTCCTTCATGGTCTTCTTGCCCTGGTAGTACTCCTTAAACTGGTTCATGCCGGCGTTGGCAAGCAGCAGCGAAGGATCGTCGGGGACGAGGGACGAAGAAGGATAGAGCTTAAGACCGCGCTCCTCAAAGAAGTTGAGGAACTTGGAGCGAATCTCGGCCGTAGTCATTGACGGGTAGTCAGCACTCATAGAGGGAATCTCCTCGGTTTCACATCGAAACAGTTCAAACGTAACGATATTACCATCCCACCGCGCCTGTGCAAAAAAGAGGGCCGCCAAACAGCGACCCTCCAGCGAAAGTGCACGTTATTTAGTACTGTGCGATCCTTTGAAAAAGGGCTGCTGTAGAATTACATATAAGAGTCACCCGGAAGGAGCGATCGATGAAAAGCAAACGATTTTTCCTCAATGCACTTCTGTTAGCGACACTTTTAACGCTTTTGGCTTTCACCTGCTGGTACGCAAACCAACCAGCATTTGGCTACGTGTTGTATGCAGTAATGTCCGGCGATAAGGCTTATTACACTCTACGCGCAATTGACATTCTCTTTTTCTATGTTGCCGGCCCCTTATCAATCGCTTTGCTCGCGTTTCTTGTCATTTTCAACTTCAAGAAACGTTAATAGGACCTATTTAGAATCCGAGTCGTCCATGGAGCCGTCGATGCCGGTTTTTGTATCGTCGTCCGTGTTGGAGTCATCGTCCTTGGCAAAGGGGTTCTTGAAGAAGCCCGTGGCATCGGGCTGCAGGTCCGAAAACTTGATCCAAGGATTATCGAGCTCGGGCTTGGGCATAGCTTTAGCCTCGGGCGCAGTCTCGTTACCGATGAGCTCGGACTCATAGATGAACGTATCGTCCCCAAGCGCGTCGTAGGCGGCGACCGGGTTGCCATCGGCATCGCGATACGGCGTGCCCTTAAACACGGCGCCGTCATAGGCCACAAGTTGGCGGCCGGTCTCATTCTCGAAGTAGTACACGAAGATACCCTTGAGGGCCGCACACAGCGGGATGGCAATAATCATGCCGATGGGGCCCATGAGTGCCGAGCCAATAACGAGCGCCGTGAGGCTCATGATGGGATGCACCTGCACCGAGCTCTGCATGACCTTAGGCGAAATCACGTTATCGGTGACGTTTTGCGCGACCATCGTCACGATGAGCGTCCACAACGCCAACATGGGGCTGAACATGAAACCGAGCACTGTGGCGATTGCCGCGCTCACCCAGGGGCCGACGACCGGAACCAAATGCATGATGCCGGTAAAGATAGCCATGAGCGCCGCATACGGATGGCCGATAATCATAAAACCAATAAAGGCGAGGAAACCACCGCAGATGGACGTCACGACCATACCGCGCATGTAGCCGCCGACAGAGCGAGAAAGGATGGCGACCATAAAGCGGTACGAAGTCTCCTTCTCCTGACCGATGATGGTGCAAATCTCGTGGTGCATGCGAGGATAATCGCAGGCCATCCAGTAGGCAAGCACCAGACCAAGGAAGATCACGAACAACTGCGAGGCCGTATTGGTGATGAGCGGGAACACACCGCGGCCAAGCTCGGCAGCGATCTGAGACACATACTTCGATGCCACGGTAACCAGCGACGAAAGATTATCGTCCAAATACTCCATGAGCGGCGTGTTGTTGAGCGTCTTGACATGCGAGACCATCTCGTTGAGGTCGCCGCCCGCAACACGAAGCTGCTCAGGCAGACGGCTCAGGACTTCCATGATCTGACCAAAAAGAATCGGCGACAAGATGCAAACGACACCGACGAGCACGGCAACAACAACAATAAGCGCGATAAGCGAACCGATGCCACGACCAACGCCATGATGCTCGAGCCAGTTGGTGATCGGGGACATCACAAAAGCAATGATGGAACCAACAGCGAGAAACTCGATAACCGGTGCCAGGATGCCCATAAGGTTAAAGATGACGGCAGCGATGACAATGCAGCCGACAACAGCCCAAATGCGAAGCGTCAGAATGCGGGTATCGCGCAGCGTGCGGTCGGTTTGTTGGGGGTGCTCACTCATGAACGAATCATCACTCCGTCGGGGTCAATCTTATCCTGAATCTTCTTGAGGGTGCGGCGCAACAAGCGCGAGACCTGCACCTGCGAGATGCCCAGCTTCTTGGCGATCTCGATCTGGGTCATGCCCTTTACAAAGCGCAGCTCGATGACTTCGCGCTCGCGCGGCGAGAAATCGCGGATGGCCTCTTCAATGACCAGACGGTCATCGGTAAAGTCGAGCTCGTTGTCGTCGTCGGCGTAGCGGTCGAGAATCGAGGGCGCATCGTCGGAATCGGACGCACCAGGAGCCTCAATGGGCACCGAGGTATAGGCCGAAGACGATTCCATAGCCTCCAGGACCTCGTCGACGGTCACGTCCAGGTACTCAGCGATTTCTTCGACCTTGGGCGAGCGCTGCAACTCGTTGGTAAGCTTGTCGGTAGCCTGGTTAACCTTGGCAGAAAGCTCCTGCAGGCGACGAGGCACGCGCACGCTCCAGCCCTTGTCACGGAAGTGACGCTTGATCTCGCCCAAGATGGTGGGCGTGGCAAACGTGGTGAACTCGAGTCCGCGCTCAGGGTCAAAGCGGTCGATTGCCTTGAGCAGGCCCAAATAGCCAACCTGCATCAGGTCGTCGAGCGGCTCGCCGCGATTCTTAAATTTGTTGGCAAGGAACCTTACCAGGTTCATATGGGACATGACGAGCTGCTCGCGGGCGTCCGGATCATCGGTCTCCTTGTAGCGACGAAACAGCTCGCGGGTTTTCTCCTTGTCCCAAGCGGTCTTGCCGCTCCGGGAACGTTCGGTCATATTAGATATCCGCCTTGAGATCGAGGGAAAGCGTCAGGGGCGCCGCAGTCTTTTCGTAGGAATCGCACACGCTCGCGAGGATGAGCTCGGCATACACCGCAGCCTGGTCGTTTTCATCAACCGTAGCCTGGTCTCCAAAGGTAATAGTCATGCCAACGTGAGTCTCATCGACATCGAATTTGATGGTGATGTCGTCGCAGTCGACCGCGGTGCACCCAAAGATGAAAGCCTCCTCGGCAGCCATGCGGATGTCCTCGATGCGATCGACAGACATGGAGCACAGGGCACCAACGTTGGCTGCCGTCATGCGCACAAGGCGAGCGAGACGCGGGTCGCCGGCAACGGTCAGCGTGATGGGGCAGGTTGCTTCGCTATTCATCGCAGGACTCCTCAGAGGACTCGGCGGGCGTATAGGTGTAATACTGAGCCGGCTTGGCTGCGGGCTTCTGAGCCGCATCCGCACCATCGGCGGCCTCGTCCTCGGCCTCACCGATCAGAACGCGCTCGGTAGGCTGCTCGGCCTCGGCGGCGGCAGCGGCTAGCTTACGATCGGCGTCGGCTGCAGGAGCCTTCACCTTATTGAAGAGCTTCTGCACGGCGCCGGCCGCAGAATCTGTCACGCTCGATACGGCATTACTGGCCTCGGCCATACTGCCCGTGACCTCGGAGATGTCGCGAACGACCGCCTCAACCTCAACGAGGTTGGACGTCAGGGCGTCAACGGCAGTCTTGCTCGACTTGAGGAGCGGCTCCATCTGGGCAAGTGCCGGCGTAAGCTCGTCAACGGCGCCATCAAGCTTTGCCACCACGGGCTGCGCCTCGGCAATCGTATTGTTGAGGTCGGTTACCGTCTTGTCGAGCGAGTCGACAACGGTGCGGGTTTTGCGCAGGGTGAGCGCAAGCTCAACGATAGCCCACACGCCGGCAACGGCGAGCAGCAGCAAGGCGATTTGAATGGGACTCATACAAGCCTCCCAAAGGAATCGAAATACAGACGTTGTTCATGGTACCCCAAAGGGGACGGAAGATTCCCAAAAGCTTACTTTGGCGCCCTGCCGCTACGGTCGCGCTCGCTTTGCTCAACACGCCATTCTTCCCAACCGCGGCCGGCAGGCTGCCAAAAGGCACCACGCTCCAGGCCTTCGGGCAAATAGCGCTGCTCGACCCAGCCTTCGGGATAGTCATGCGGATACTTATACACACCGTATTCGTCGCTGCCCGGACGATGACGATCGCGCAGATAACTCGGCACCTCACGCAAGCCACTGCTATGGATATCGGCAAGCGCCGCATCGATCGAAGCCTCACACGCGTTGGACTTGGGCGCCAGGCACACATAGAGTGCAGCCTGAGCCAGATTAATACGACACTCGGGATACCCAATGACCTCGGCAGTTTTAAACGCAGCGTGCGCTATAAGCAGGGCCTGCGGATCGGCGTTACCGACGTCTTCGGAAGCATGGATCATGATGCGTCGGGCGATAAACTTAGGGTCCTCCCCCGAATCGATCATGCGCGCAAGCCAATAGATGGTGGCATCGGGGTCGCTGCCGCGCATGGACTTAATGAACGCACTGATAATGTCGTAGTGCATGTCACCGTTTTTGTCATACGAAAACCCACGGCGCGGATTGGCGATCTTCACATCGTCGACCGTGATGGGATACCGCTCCCCCGCCGCCGGAGCCGGCGTCCCCTCGGTATCGGGACGCGTGACGGCAATCTCGCTCGCCAACTCAAGCGTCGTCAGGGCCGAGCGTGCATCACCCGCTGCCAGCGTGCAAATGGTCTTGACCGTATCATCATCGGCCGAGAATTTGCCGTTCAGGCCCTGCGGTGCCTCGAGCGCACGCTCGATAAGCATGGCGATATCCTCATCCTTTAAATGCTCAAGCTCCACGACTCGACCACGTGAGAGCAGCGCCGAGTTGACCTCGAAGTACGGATTCTCCGTCGTAGCGCCAATCATAATGACGGTACGGTTCTCAACTGCATGCAGCAGGGCATCCTGCTGCGACTTAGAGAAGCGGTGAATCTCATCGATGAATAGAATGGTGCGGCGGTCGTACGTATTCAGGCGCGTCTTGGCCTCGTCAATCACGCGGCGCAAGTCCTTTACGGTGCCCGTCACGGCGCTGACCTCGACAAACTCGCTCTTGGTATGGTTGGCGATAATGTGGGCCAGCGTCGTCTTACCCGTACCGGCCGGCCCGTACAGAATCACGCTCGAAAGCACGTCGTGCTCGATCGCGGCACGCAACCATGAGCCCTTACCGACGGCCTTTTGCTGGCCCACATACTCGTCGAGCGAATTGGGGCGCATGCGCACCGCAAGCGGCGCATTCTGAAAGGAACGCTCGCGCGTCGAAGCAGAAAAAAGGTCGTCCATAGCCATCCCGTGCATCAATCAAAAACGTTTTCCACAAACAGTATACCGAATAAATACGAACTACCGTTCGTTAATATAGGTACGATGCGGAAACTTTAGACCCGGGAACAGCTTGCTCGTCAGCTCGCAGAAATAACCGTCCGTCATGCTCGCGATGTAATCCACCACGGCTTGATCCTTGTCGTCCTGCCAGGCATAGGTACGATCGTAGTAGGAAAGCTGCTGCTCAATACGCGAAATGTGGTGCTTAAAGATGTAGGATGACTCGTCACCCTCGTATATATCCTGCAGGCAACGGTCGTAGAGCTTTTCGAAGGCCTCGCGCAGTTCCGCTTCGGAGTCGCCTTCGATACCGCCCTTGCTATAGATCTTCTCGTAGTTCTCGCGCTTAGCCCGGCGGATCTCCTCAAACAGGTCCTCGCTCATCTCGATACGCGGTTTGCCGTAGCTATGCTCAACGATATCGATGGAAGCGTGCGTGAGAATCCAGCTGTTATAGGCGCCGCCCCGACCGTCGTCAAAAGCGTCGGGCGACAGCAGGCCCGCCGCAATGGCGTCCTGGCGATCGCGCCCAACGTAGGCAAGGATATCCGAGATGCGAACCACGCAACCCTCGAGTGTCATGGGACGCAGGTGCTCAATCGCGCTATAGCCAGTGGCAATGCAATCCTCGACAGTTCGGTCGAACTGGTCAAAGGAACTCATGTCCGAAAGCTCAAAAACACGCTGTTCGTACTCGCCGTTATGGCACAGGACGCCGTCGAGCGTCTGGAGCGACACGTTGCGGCCATACAGCGCATCGAGCACGCGGACCGACTGCACGTTATGGAAAAAGTAGCGACCCGTGCGCTCGTGATAGATATCGTTGAGGAAACGCTCGCCGGCATGGCCAAAGGGCGTGTGGCCCAAATCGTGGCCCAGGCCAATCGCCTCGATCAGGTCGCAGTTGAGGCCCAGGGCACGGCCGATATCGCGGGCAATGCGCGAGACGAGCTGCACATGAAGGCCGCGCCGCGACAGGTCGTCGTTGCTGCGAAAGCTAAAGACCTGCGTTTTGCCTGCATAACGCGTGTACGCAGGAAGATGAAGAATCTTTTCGGTATCGCGCATAAACGCCGGACGCATAAGCGTGCCCTCGTCTGCGGCTCGATCAACGCGACGGATGACCTGGTCATCGTCGCAACGGTACGGGTTGACATAGCCCGAAGCACGATCTGCGGCAATGCGCTCGACAAGTTCGGGCGATAACGCCGAGGGAATACGGTCCATGCGCGCCTTAATGACGGCCGTTTCTTGATTAGTTGCCATGGCATGCTCCTTAAGAAGGATGCACAATCGGTTACAATGTGCAGCCCACGACCTCGATTATGGCAAAAATCGGCACCAAAAACGGCAGCAAAGGCAGGGAGCGCGATTTTGTGAAGAGGCAAGAGAGGGCAAGGGCCAGGAGCGCGACGGCAAATGCCACGATGCCGCCCATAGGGTCGAGCGTGCAAAGCGCGAAGAGTGCCTTGGCATCTCCCATGCCGATGCCCGTGGCTTGACGGAGGCGCCGCCAAAGCGACTCAGTCAGCACAAGAGAAAGGTACACGATGACCGCAAGGCCAGCGTGGTCAAGTGCCGTGTTCAAGCCCGCATCCAGCCACACGCCCGCAAACGCCGCCACCGCACACGCGCCGGCAAGCTCATTGGGAAAGCGTCGCTCACGGGCATCAATCGCCGCACCGGCAAAGATGCAAATCCAAAACGGGAAATAGACCATCGAACTCCTCCTTGGGCAGCAGCTCAAACGCAAAAACCACCACAAAGGTGCTGTCCCTTTGTGGTGGTTTTGATCGTGGTTATTTGGCGCCTTGCATGACCTCGTCGAGGGTAACGTTGACGGCGTGTTGCGTCGGGACCCAGTCGACCTTTAGGAACAGTGCAGCCACCGTGATGGGGATATAGCTGAACATAAAGATCGGGAAGGTAAACAGGTTAGTCAACAAACGCCACTTTTGCGCGCAATGAATGTGCTTATACTCGAAAATGGTCGTAAGTAGCGCCAGGATAAAGAAGGTCTGGTACATCATCGCGAAGGTCATAATGAGCGAGGCGGCACAAGCCTGCATCTCGACCTCGGTGGCCAAGAAGCCATGCGAAAGCCCACCCACGATGAGAAAGGTAGCATTGGCGAGCATGGAGATCAGGGACAGCAGCATGCCCGGAGCGATGGTCATAAACATGTCATATGCGGCAAAGCGATGATAGCGAAACGTCGATTTGACAAGATGCTTGCCGTAGGTAAAAAAGACCTGGTAGAAGCCCTTGGTCCAACGCATGCGCTGTTTCCAGGACGCCTTAAACGTCACCGGCTGCTCGTCAAAGAACTCCGCCGGCGCATAACCGATGCGGATGCCGTGAATGGCGCAGAACGTGGTGAACTGGATGTCCTCGGTCAGTGTATGGAACTGCCAGCCGTGCATGCCCTCGATAACACTGGCGGAGATGAGGTAACCCGAACCCGAGACAGCGCAGGAAGTCTTGCAGATATTACGCGCGTTGTTGAGGAAGCGGGCCTCACGCAGATACCAGGTGGCGTTGGCAGACGAAATCCACGAGCTGCCGAAGTTCTTGGAGTTACGATAGCTCGTGACCACATGAAAGCCCTGGTCAAAGGCATCATTCATCTTGGAGACGTAATCGCGGGAGATAACGTTGTCGGCATCGAAGATAAAGTAACCCTCAAACGTGTCGGGATACTCGTTGAGAATGCGGTCGAAACCAAAGTCCATGACCCAGCTCTTGCCCTTACGGGCCAGGTCATTGCGCTCATAGACGATGGCGCCCGCCTCGCGCGCGAGCTGCGCCGTGTTATCGGTGCAGGCATCGGCGACCACGAAGACCTCGATAAGCTCGGACGGATAATCCTGGTCCTTGATGGAGCGAACGAGGTTGGCGATCACGGCCTCCTCGTTATGCGCCGCGATAAAGAAGGCATAACGATGCAGTTTTTTGGCCTTGGGAGGCGCGACCTCGCCACGAAGAGCGCCAATGACAAAGAAGACCACCTGGTACAGAAAGCAGACCGTGAGCAGCGTAACCACAATCTGGTTGAAGATCACGATGGGTGTGTTGGTTTGTAAAAAGGCGAGCATGCAGGCTCCCAGCAACGCGTTACGTAAACAACCGTATATCTTACCGCAGGCTTACCGAGTTCAAGAAACCACCTAATACTGGCTAGGCTTCGAGCAGACCGAGCTGCGGAACGATTTCGTCGCCGGCAGCGGTGCGGCCAAGCGAGCGCGGGGCCAGGTCGTCAAGAACCGCAGCGAGATCCCACGGCAGCTCATCGCGGCACTCAATGCGCTCCCCCGTCACGGGATGGTCGAATGCGACGCGCCAGGAATGAAGGAATTGCCTGGTCAGACCCTGATCGGCGCGTGCATCGCACTTGCCGTAGAGCGGATCTCCCACGCAGGCGTGGTTGATATGGCGCATATGCACGCGAATCTGATGCGTGCGGCCCGTAAACAGGTGGCACTCGACAAGCGTGTAGCCGTCGTCGAAACGCGTGGAATCAAAGCGCTCAAGGACCTTGAAGGTCGTGATGGCTTGGCGCGCAAAGGGATCGTCCGAAACCGCCATCTTGACACGGTCACGCGTAGAACGGGCAATGCCGGTGTTAATGGTACCCTCATCCATGGCGATATGACCGTGAACGAGCGTAATGTAGCGGCGGTCGAGCGTGCGCGTACGGATAAGATTTTGGAGCGCGCGCTGGGTGTCGTCGTCCTTTGCCGCAAGCATAAGACCTGAGGTATCGCGATCCAAACGATGCACGATACCGGGGCGGTCCTCGCCCTGCACGGTGCCCAGATGGTCGATACCGCAGTGATAGACCAGCGCATTCGCGAGCGTACCGCTCTCATGACCATGCGCAGGATGGCACACCAGGCCGCGCTGCTTGGAGAGCACAATGAGATAGTCGTCCTCGTAGCGGATGTCGAGAGGAATGGCCTCGGGAATCACGTCGGTCGGGTCGTGCGGCTCGGGCAGGTCGACCGAAATGCGGTCACCGGCTCGCACGGCGTACTTTTTGGACAGGCAGGTCTCGCCATTGACTACTACGGCCCCGCCCTCAATCAGATGCGCACAGGCAGAGCGCGTGGGACATCCATCGTTGGCGCCCAGATAGGCGTCAAGACGCTGACCAGCGGCATCGTCGGCAACAAGGATATGGATGTCGGCCATTAGCGCTCATTCCTTTCGCGAATCTTGCGGGCACGCTCCCCACGCTGTTTGGCCCTGCGCTTGGCGCGGGCCTCGTCGCGGGCATTAAGCTCGGCGGTCGCATCGACCTCACGAGCCGCGGGGCTCAAGAACATGTAGCCAAAGAGGGCGAGCACGACGCCCACGGTAATGCCGATATCGGCAACATTGAAGACGGGGAAGTCAATGAAGGTGGTGGCAATAAAATCGGTCACGAAGCCAAAAGCCAAACGATCGATAGCATTGCCGATAGCACCGCCCGCAACCATCGCCATGCCCACAACCTCAAGATGAGCGAGCTGAGGTGCACGAACGAGGTACACGGCAATAGCAATAATGACCGCCAACGCCAGCACGGCAAACGCGATGCCATGCCCCTCGCCCATGCTAAAGGCAGCACCGATGTTACGCACGAAAAGGAAGTCGATCACACCGGGGATGACGGTCACATGCAAAGCGTCGCCCACGGCGCGAACCGCAAGCTTGGTCAGCTGGTCAACAAGCAGCACAGCCAGCGCTACCCCACCAGCAACACCCAACCGCCAACGCAAAGGCGGCGTCATATCCCCAGCACGACCCAAATCAATCCCCTACCCTCAAAAGCTCAAATTACGCTTAGTGCAAGTAACCATCTTATATTGCCACACGCAGAGCGCGCGACATATTCGCTAACGTCAGATAAATAACCAGCAAAAACGAAAGCGGCATTCCGAAAAACAGAATGCCGCTTTTATTCAGCGGAACAAATGGGCCGAAAGCGCCTAAATTCTCCCTATAACTAAAATGCCGAGTTACCGTGCCTTAAAGGGCATTCGCGCAGCGCTTGCAGATGTGAGCGTGGCCGTTGTACTCGCCGACGGTAGTGCGGTAGTTCCAGCAACGGTCGCAGCACTCGCCCTCGGCAGCCTCAATGGCAACGGAAAGCTCCTCGCCCTGGGTCAGTTCAACAGCGGAGACGATGTAGAACTCGGCAAGGTCGACCGCCTTGTCGCCAGTCAGCAGCGCATACATCTCGGCGGGAACGACCGCCTTGACGCGGACCTGCTGGCTCTTGGTGAAGGTGCCGGCAGAACGGGCATCCTCAAGGGCCTTGGTCACGGCGCTACGGAGCTCGAGTGAAGCCTCGAGCACGCCCTCGAACTCGTTGGCCTCGTCGACCGTGATGGGCGACTTGTACCAATCGAGCAACGCAGCGTACTTCTGGTGGTCGACGCAGCCAGCAGGTGCATAGGCCATGGCCTCGTCGACGGTGTAGGACAGGATCGGCTGCAGGTCGCGCATAAGCATCGAGAAGAGCTCGGCGAGCACGGTCTGGGCGCTGCGGCGCTCGAGCGAGCCGGGCTTGTCGCAGTACAGACGGTCCTTCAGGGCGTCGAGGTACACGTTAGAAAGCTCGGTAACCACGAAGTCGTAAAGCGCACGGTAAGCGCGCGGGAACTCGTAGCTGGCGTAGGCATCGTCGACCTCGGCCTGGACCTGGGTCAAACGGGCAACCATGAGCTTGTCGAGCGGCAGCAGGTCGGCAAAGGCGACGCCGTCGGTCTCGGGCTCAAACTGACCCTCGAGCTCGGAAAGCAGGAAGCGCAGCGTGTTGCGGAAGCGACGGTAGGCATCGGACGTACGAGCGAGAATCTCGTGGTCGATGGAGACGTCGGAGCTGGTATCGACCGAGGCGACCCACAGGCGGATGATGTCAGCGCCCATCTCGTCGCAGACCTTGTTGGGGTCGATGACGTTGCCGAGCGACTTGGACATCTTGCGGCCCTGGCCGTCGAGCGTAAAGCCCTGCGAGACGACCGCCTTGTACGGCGCGTGGCCGTTGGCACCCACCGAGGTGAGCAGCGAGCTCTGGAACCAACCGCGGTGCTGGTCGGAGCCCTCGAGGTAGACGTCCGCCGGATACTCCAGCTCGGGACGATACTCGCAGACGGCCTTCCAAGACACGCCGGAGTCCCACCACACGTCGAGGATATCCTTATCGGCCTTGAGGTGATGGCCACCGCACTTGGGGCAGACGCAGGCCTCGCCCAGGTAGCTCTCGGGAGCATCGGTGAACCAGGCGTCGGAGCCCTTCTCGTGGAAAAGCTTGATGACGGCGTCGAGCGTGGCGTCGTTCATGACCTTCTCGCCGCAGTCGGCGCAGGTGTAGCTGGGGATAGGCACGCCCCAGTTGCGCTGGCGGCTGATGCACCAGTCGGGACGCTGCTCAACCATGGCGCCAATGCGGTTGGCGGCGTGGGCCGGATACCACGTGACGTTCTCGCGGATCTCCTTGCCGGCCTGCTCGCGCAGACCCATCTTGTCCATCGAGACAAACCACTGGTCGGTGGCACGGAAGAGCACCGGGTGCTTGCAGCGCCAGCAGTGCGGATAGCTGTGCGTGATCTTCTTCTCGAGGACCAGGGTGCCACGCTCGCGCAGGAACTCGATGATGTGAGGGTTGGCCTCATCGGTATCCATTCCGCTGAAGGGGCCACCGGTGCCAAAATCCTCGCCGGTGTAGAACTTGCCGTCGTCGTCGACCGGCATGCAGATGTCGGTGATGCCCTCCTTGAGGCAGGCAAAGTAGTCGTCGACGCCGTGGCCGGGCGAGTTGTGGACGATACCGGTGCCGTCATCGACACCAACGTAATCGGCCAGCAGCGCCACACCCTCAACGCCGTCAAAAATCGGCTGCTTATAGTGGATGTGATGGAAGGTCTCAGCGGGAACCACGTAGGGCTTGCCATCGACCATAACCGGGGTGTACTCCCAGCCAAACTCCTCACAGCACTTGGGAGCCAGGTCCTCAAGCATGATCTCGGCACGACCATCGTGCTCAACGGCGACATAGGCGGCACCCGGCTTAAGGGAAACGGCCTGGTCGGAGGGGATGGTCCACGGCGTGGTCGTCCAGATGATAAAGTCGACCGGGCCATCGAAGTTCTCGAGGCCGGCGGGCTTGGTGGTCATCTCAAAGCGAACGAAGATAGAGGGGCTCGTCTCGTCGGAGTACTCAATCTCGGCCTCGGCCAGCGCGGTGTGGCAGTGCTTGCACCAGTGAACCGGCTTGTGACCGCGATAGATCATGCCCTTATCGAACATGGCCTTAAAGACCTCGATGTCGGCGGCATCATGCTGGTGATAAAGCGTCAGATAGGGATTGTCCCAGTCGCCGAGCACACCCAGACGACGGAAGCCGGCCTTCTGCAGCTCGATATTCTCGACAGCGAACTTGTTGCAGAGCTCACGGATCTTGGCCGTGGAAGTCTGGTTGAACTTCTCGGTGCCGAGCTTCTCCTCGACCTTGTGCTCAATCGGCTGACCGTGACAGTCCCAACCGGGGACATAGGGAACCTCATAGCCCTGCATCATCCAGTAACGGTTGATCATGTCCTTGGAGATCTTGTTCATGGCATGGCCGATGTGGATCGGGCCGTTGGCGTACGGAGGGCCGTCGTGCAGCACGAACTTCTTGTGACCCTCGTTCTTCTTCAGAACCTGCTCGTAGACCTTGTTGTCCTGCCAGTCCTTGAGTCGCTTGGGCTCGGACT
This sequence comes from uncultured Collinsella sp., assembly GCA_947001705.1. Taxonomy (GTDB): domain Bacteria; phylum Actinomycetota; class Coriobacteriia; order Coriobacteriales; family Coriobacteriaceae; genus Collinsella. Next base: position 26,440 of record CAMQHT010000009.1, on the reverse strand, counting down.
TGGAAAGACCGGCACGCATGGGAAAACCGGTCTTGGGCAGATTCATCGTCTGCTTGTACTCGTTTGCCACGGTACCCCTTTCATGTCGTGGGCGCGCACGCCCGTTGGGCACCAAAAAAGCGCCCGTCCCTTACAAGCTGGGACGAAGCGCCACAAAACGGGCAGCGTGCCCGCAAAAGCTCTTCGCTTAACCACCCAGCTTAGATGCCCTCGCCCGCGTTATCGCGCGCTCGCATCCGTTACTCGGCTGGCCTGTATCGACGACCATCTCGGCGATATCTACTAAGACGTGCCTGCGAGGCACGTCCGTTGGGATCGCAGCTCCGGGGTGATTTTCATCGGTCGCATGCACGGGCTCTCAGCACTCCCCGCTCTCTGTAGCATGCGGACGGCCGACTACTCGTCCCCATCAACGCTTATGCGCTGTATGGTAGCACGGTCAACGCCGACGAAAAACCCTCAACATCGGTTTCATACTTTAGAAATTTCTCGCAGTCGCAGGCCTTCTCTTGGAGCAAAATACCTGAAAGCACTTTATCTAACGAAAGAAGGCTGCTATGCGCACGATTGGAATGAGCGACTATACCGTCGGCGAGGATTGCTTTGACGAGCTGCCCGGCGCGCTGGCCGAGTACGGAGCGGCCAAGGTCGCGATTATCGGTGGTAAACGAGCACTGGCCGCAGCACTTCCCGGTATCGAAGCTGCGCTGGCGGGTACCGACGTCGAGATTCTGGAGAAGCGCGTCTATGGTATCAACAGCACACGCGCCAATATCGCCAAGGTCGTAAACTCCCCCGCCTGCCAGGAAGCCGACGTGCTCATCGCATGCGGCGGCGGCAAAGCGCTCGACACCGTCAAGACGGCGGCCATCGAGCTCAAGAAGATCGTCTTTACGGTACCGACGATCTGCTCCAACTGCTCGGCCGCGACCGCCATTGCCGTTGTCTACAACGACGACGGCTCGCTCGAAGGCTATTCGTACCCCAACCGACCCGCGCACATCTTCATCAACCCCAAGATCATCGCCGAGGCTCCGGCGGAGTATTTCTGGGCGGGCGTGGGCGATGCCCTGTCCAAGCAGCCCGAGGTCGAGTACGCCACGAGCGCCGGCAACCTGGAGCACACCGCCGGTCTTGGCCTGGCGCTCGCACACACCTGCTCCGAGCCGCTGTTTACCTATGGCGTGCAGGGTCTTGAGGACGTTCGCCAGAACCTGTCGACCGAAGCCGTCAAGCAGATCGCGCTCGATATCGTGGTCAACACGGGCTACGTCTCCAACCTGACCAACCAAAACGATTACTACTACAACTCGAGCGTGGCGCATGCGTTCTACAACGCCACCTGCAGCATTCCGCGCGAGGGCACCTACCTGCATGGCGAGGTCGTGAGCCTGGGCGTGCTCGTGCTGTTTGCCTACACGGGCGATACCGAGAACCTTGAGCGCTACGCAGCCTTTAACAAGCAGATGGGCTTGCCCGTGACGCTTGAGCAGGTCGGTCTTGCCGAGTCCGATATCCCGGCCCTGTGCGAGTTCGCACACGCCACCAACGAGTGGAAGCAGGGCAACCCGGAGCCCTTCACCGACGAAAAGTTCGCCGCCGCCATCAAGGCAGCCAACACCTACGGCCACACGCTCTAGTTCTAGGCCAAAACCACCACAAAGGGGACAGGCACCTTTGTGGTGGTTTTTTATTGCTCCAGCATTCAGTTCGTACTCGAACCCGATTCTTTACGAGAAAGGGTTCGGGTGCGTTTTTTGTTTATCGGAAATTCTGCGGAAGGAATACTCGGAACGGTAAACAGGAACGAACAGAGGTAGGGCATCATCGTGGTGATGGTATCCTGCCTTTAGTTTTACGGGATCAAGGTCGCTTTATGCGAACTTGATCGCCACTTATATGGCGCATTGATGGCAATTGCTTCGTACGTGCATACCGGGAGCCTGTACACCTCTGGCAAGGCGTAACACACTAGCCTTTGTTCCAAAGTCCGTGTGCTAACGGGGCAGGCCCCTTAGAATTCCTGTGGAGTGTGTACGCACGCACGCAGGAAAACGGCAAAATTTCGCTCTATCAGGGCGTTCTTTCATTGGAGAGTATGGTATAAACGGCTTAGTTCAACAAATTAGAATTTATATATAAAGGAGAATATTGATGAAACTGTTTTTATGTTCTCACTTTTCAAGTGTAGGAAGTCTGATAAAGGAAGAAATTGAAAATAAAAAAGTAGCATTTATTCCAACAGCTTCGCTGCGTGAAGGCTACACCGGTTATGTCGGCTCGGCTCGAAAATTATTCAAAAAGTTGGGAGCAATCGTAACTGAAATTGATATTTCAACGGAGGCTTATTCAACGATACAGTCTGTTTTTGAAGATGCAGATGTGATATATTTTACCGGCGGAAATTCTTTCTTTCTTATGGACCAACTCCGTAAAACAAGAACTGATGGGTTGCTGAAAAAGGAATTGGCAAATGGAAAATTGATGATCGGCGAGTCGGCAGGCGCAATTATATGCGCTCCAAGCATCCAATATATCGAGCAAATGGATGAAAAGCCGGAGGACTACTCACAAGAAGATGATGCAGGGCTTGATTTGATTGATTTCTATGTTCTTCCGCATTATCTTACAGCACCATTTAAGAAAGTTACCGAGAAAATAATGACTGAGTTTTCGGATTTGAATCTATGCCCAATTAACAACCGTCAGGGAATTGTAATTGATGGTGAAGGTTCAAAGGTAATTTGCAAAGACTAATTTGAAAATACCAGTTTGCTGCACTCGTTCCTAGCAGGGTTTGGGGCAGGCACGCCCCAACAAAAAGCTGTCCCAAAGGGGCAAGAATGGGGACTGCGCACGATTTCTTGGACCGTTACGCGGCCCTTCCCAGCGCGGAGCGGAACTCGGCCGGCGTGCGCACACCGAGCGCATCGCTGCGCCTCTCCGTATTGTATCGACCGATCCAGCCCCCGAGCTCCTCGATGAAGCGGGCGGGGATCCAGTCCGACCAGTCCCTGCCATGCCAGAACTCCTTCTTGAGCAGGCCGAAGAAGCCCTCCATCGCCGCGTTGTCCGGGCTGCAGCCCTTGGCGGACTGGATTGGCTACACTGATGTGAACAGCTCCGGGAGGGGCGCAAGAGACGGGAAGGCCGTGTGCGCGTTCCTGCGCGAGGGCCGCGGGAAGGGGCTGCCTGGGTACGGCGCCTGTCAACTCGGTCTACGTCTTTGATGACCGGGTCGTACTCAATATCAACTTCACGAATGATGCCAAAACGGTCACCCGTGAGGAAGTGTTGGGTTCGAGTGCTGTGGACAATGTTCCAGCATGCTGGGATCAAACTCGCTAGCCGGAATCACACGGTACCCGTGACGCAGCAGCAGATCGACAAAAACGCCGTTGCCCGCGGTGAGCGTACCGCTGAAGGTTCCGTCGTAGATACGGCCTACACCACACGAAGGGCTGCGGTCCTGCAAGACACACGCAGCGATCTGGGACGGCCCGCCCGCCTGCTCGCACATATCGAGCGCGCGCTGAGCACCCTGGCGAAACTCGCGATCGACTGAGGTGCCCTCGCAGGTACGGACTTCGCCGTTCACAATCTCGGACGGCTTGCGCGGTGTGGGCAAGCCACCAAAAACCTCGGGGCACACCAAGAGAACCTCGGTCCCCGTTCGCTCGCAGGCCTCGACCAACGCGCGATGGTAATTGTCGAGCCCGTTATACTTGCAGCTCTCGCCCATCAAGCAGGCACTTACCACGATCTTCATATTCAACTCTCCCCACGCAAAACGCCCCATTTGAGATGGACACTCAAATGGGGCGATAGACACTGCGCAACCAGTATTACTGCTGCTTTGGCATCAGCGGATTTTCACGCGTGAGGAGGTTCATGAACTCCTCGCCCGTGATCGTCTCCTTCTTGTACAGATAACGAGCCAGCTCATGGAGCTTGAACTTGTTCTCCTTAAGGATCTGCAGGGCGCGGTCGTGCGCATCCTCGATCAGCTTGGCAACAATCGCGTCCACGCGCTCGGCCGTACCGGGGGCGCAGGTGAGCGACGTGTCCTGGTTGAGGTAGGCATTCTGAACGGTACCGAGCGCCATCATGCCAAACTCTTCCGACATACCAAAGCGCGTCACCATGTTGCGGGCGAGCTTGGTGGCCTGCTCGATATCGTTGGCCGCGCCAGTCGTCATCTCACCAAAGATGAGCTCCTCGGCAGCACGTCCGCCGCAGTAGACGGCGAGCTTGTCGAGCACCTCCTGGCGCGTGGTCAAGAAGCGCTCGTCCTCCTCGACCTGCATGGTGTAGCCCAGAGCACCACTCGTACGCGGCACGATGGTGATCTTCGTAACCGGCGCAGAACCCTTCTGGCGGGCGGCAACGATGGCATGGCCGATCTCGTGGTAAGAAACGACCTGCTTCTCGTGGTCGGACAGCACCGTTGACTTGCGCTGCTGGCCGGCGATGACGACCTCCACCGACTCCTCGAAGTCGTCCTGGGTTGCACGCTTGCGACCCTCGCGAACGGCACGCAGGGCGCCCTCGTTGATGATATTGGCCAGGTCGGCGCCCGAGGCACCGGGCGTGGCGCGGGCAATCGCGGTCAGATCGATCGGCGGCTGGGTCTTCACGCTCTTGGCGTGGAGCTCGAGGATGTTCTTACGGCCGGTCAGATCGGGCAGCTCAACGGGGATGCGGCGGTCGAAGCGGCCAGGGCGCAGCAGGGCCGGATCAAGACTGTCGGGACGGTTGGTCGCAGCGAGAACGACGATGCCCTTGTGGTTATCGAAGCCGTCCATCTCGGTCAGCAGCTGGTTGAGCGTCTGCTCGCGCTCGTCGTTGCCGCTAAAGCCGCCGCCGTCGCGCTTCTTACCGATGGTATCGATCTCATCGATAAAGACGATACACGGGGCCTTTTCCTTGGCCTGCTTAAACAGGTCACGCACCTTAGCAGCGCCGCGGCCAACAAACATCTCGACGAACTCAGAGCCCGAAATGCTAAAGAACGGCACGCCCGCCTCGCCGGCCACAGCCTTGGCAAGCAGGGTCTTACCGGTACCCGGAGGGCCGACAAGAAGAGCACCGCGCGGCAGCTTGGCGCCGATCTCCTCGTAGCGCTGCGGCTTCTCCAGAAAGTCGACGACCTCCTTAAGGGATTCCTTGGCCTCTTCCTGGCCAGCAACGTCCTTAAAGGTCACGCCCACATCCTTGGAAGCGATAACGCGAGCACCGGACTTGCCCAGTCCGCCGCCGCCAAAACCACCGCCGCCAAAGTTCATCGACGGACCGTCATCACCCATGGCCTTCTTCATGCGGCGGTTGAGCCACCAGCCGATGAGGAAGAAGATGGCCATGGGAAGGATGAGCGTGAGCAGGTAGTAGGTCATCAGACCCGAGTTTTTATCGGGAACGACCGACTCAAGCGAGGCACCAGATTCAAGCACGCGATCAGTAAAGCCCGCGTCATTCGGCACACCGGTCGTCTTGTAGGCGATGTTCTCGTCCTCGCCCTTCTTGGTGTAATAAATCGTGTAATCGTCCGTGTTGTACTCGACCTTGTCGACACTCTTCTTATCGAGTGCTTTGACAAACGTCGAGTAATCGGTCTTCGTAATCTGCTGCGTGTGACCGATGTTGGGGAACAGAACGGTCGAGAGCACGAGGTAGACGACGAAGGCGATGAGCACGTAGAGGATCATATTCCGTCTACGTTTATTGTCATCCATCTCCATCTGCTTGAACTCCATCTACTGGGGTTGATAATGTTTTCTAGAATACCCAACCCGGACGGCGATAAACCGACGCCGAGCACGAAAGGACAGAGATGGCATCACTGGAAGTCGGCAAGGTTCAAATCTATACGGGCGACGGCAAGGGCAAGACGACGGCTGCGCTGGGGCTCGCGCTGCGCGCCACGGGCTATGGACTTAACGTACTCATGCTTCAGTTTGCCAAGAAGCTGCACTGCGCCGAACATGACGCAGCTCCTCGATTGGGGCTACGCATCGTACAAGCCGACCGCGACACACCCGAAGCCTGCGCTGCACAGATCATGGAGCTGGCGCGCGAGCAGATATCACAGGTCGACGTTCTGATTTTGGATGAACTCGGCGAGGCCATGCGACGGGGCTTTGTGACGCGCGAAGATGTCGAAGCGTTGATCGCGATGAAACCAACCACCACGGAGCTCGTGCTCACCGGCCGCGGCCTGCTGCCCCTCGCCGACCTTGCCGACCTAGTTACCGAAATGCGCCCCGTCAAACACTACTTCGACGAAGGCCTCCTAGCCCGCCAAGGCATCGAATACTAATTGATCCGAAAGGGACGGAGGAAAACGGATCATTGATATCACAACGGAGAGCAATGATCCGTTATCCTCCGTCCCCCAGGGATCATTTGGCAGTGGCGCGGCCTAGCCAGTTGCCGCTGTGGTGGTAGATGGTGAACATCGTGGCCGTAATGAGCCAGGTTGCGGGGTAGACCAGCAGCAAATGCTCGAGCGAGGGGTCGAGCGGCATAATCGCGAACACCCACGCCACGCGGAGCACGACCGTGCCGAATATCGTTAGCATCATAGGCTGCAAGCTCACGCCGGCACCGCGGATGGAACCAGACGCGTTTTCGATAATCGAGAAGATCGCGTAGAACGGCGCGATGAAATGAAGAATCGTCGTGGTGTAGGCCGAAATTGCGGCATCGTCGATAAACAGACGCGAAAGCGGGCCCGAAAACACCAGCAGCACGGCAGACAGGCCACCGATAAGCACAAATGAAAGCACGAGCGACGTGTGATATCCCTTTCGCATGCGATCGTAATTGCGCGCACCGAAGTTCTGCGCCGAGAACGTGGTGATCGACACGCCAAGCGCCTCGGTCACCATCCAGATAATGCCGTCCAGGCGACCGGAAAGGCCCCAAGCGGTCGTGACATCGGCTCCAAACGAGTTGACCGACACTTGAATCAAAACGTTGGAGATCGAATACGCCGCAGACTGAACGCCCAACGGCAAACCGCACGAAAGCATGCTCTTGCAGATACCGGGGTCAATACCGAGCTTGGAGAGCGAAAGACGCCACGCCCCCGGAGCGCGCATCATGCGAATCAAAATCATCGTGGCATTGGTGCAGATAGTCAGCGCCACCGCGATGCCGCAGCCCAGTGCTTCCATGTGCAGCACGGCGACAAAAAGAATGTCGAATGCCACATTGACGAAGCAGCCTGAGGCAATAATGACCGCCGGACCACGCGTGTCGCCCACGGCGCGCAACAGCGCAGTCCCCATATTGAGCAGCAGCGCTGCAAACATGGCGGCAAAGTAGCAACGGGCATACGCCACACCCTCGGCCAGCAGCTCATGCGGTGTATTCATCAACAAAAGCATCGGCTCGACAAACACCATGCCCAGAATGGAAATGAAAATGCCGCCCACCAGCGCGAGCGTCATGGCCGTATGGACCGATCGACTCAAGCGCTCGTCGTCGTGCTGACCAAAAAACTGACCGGTAATAACGGCACAGCCAGCACCCACACCGACGCAAAAACCAATGCAGAGCTCCGTGAGCACCATCGTGGCCTGAATGCCACCCAGCGCGAGCTTGCCGCCAAACTGACCGACGATATAGGTACCGATAAGCGTGTATGCCTGCTGAAAGAACGAACTAAAGAAGATAGGGACGCACAGCGACAGTAGCTGCTGCCAAATAACGCCCTGCGTTACATCGATAGCCGTAGATTTCTTAGCCACACGCCCTCCCCACCAGCGTACGTCAAACAACAAAACGGCAATTTAAGACCAAAGCCAATACCAGCTTAGCACCGACCGGAATCGGCCGAAACGCCCCGAACCAGAGCCCGGTACTAACTATCTGCCTAGTGATACAGCCCCGGCTGGTAGTGGTACTCGTTGCTCACATGCGGGCACAGCTGCCAAAAGGCAACAGCACTCGCAGCGGCCACGTTGAGCGAATCGACCCCATGCGCCATCGGAATACGCACGGCGCGGTCGCAGCCTGCAATGGTCTTGGCGCCCAAGCCAGCACCCTCGGTGCCCATAAAGATTGCCAGGCGGTCAATCTCCTGGAGCGCGGGATCGTCCAGCGACGCCGAATCATCCGTCAGCGCCATGGCGACACACGAAAAGCCGGCATCGTGTAGCGCCGCCAGCCCATCATGCGGCCATACGCGCGCCTCGCTGCCAATGCGCGTCCAGGGCACCTGAAACACCGTGCCCATGCTCACGCGGGCCGAGCGACGGTACAGCGGATCGCAGCACGTAGGGCTCACCAAAATGCCATCGACGTTCAGCGCAGCCGCCGAGCGGAAAATCGCGCCGACGTTGGTGTGGTCGACAATGCCCTCGAGCACGCACACGCGCACCGGGCGCTCCCCCGCCGCATCGACGACGCCACCCAAGAACTCGGCTACCGGAATCTGACGTGGACGACGGAATGCCGCGAGCGCACCGCGCGTCACATTGAAGCCCGTCAGCTGCTCCATAAGCTCCATGGAGGCAACGAACACAGGAACCGGACCCGCGCCCTCGCGCACAATCAGGCGCTCAAACAGCGGCATCATCTGGTCGAGCCAGCGCTCGCCCAAAAGAAAGCTCACCGGCTCGTATCCGGCGCGAACCGCACGCTCGATGACCTTGGCACTCTCGGCGATAAAAATGCCCTTCTGCGGCTCCAGCACGCAGCGAAGCTCACGCTCGGTCAGTCGCACGTAGGCATCGAGCCGCTCGTCCTCGAGAGAATCGATTCGCAGCACCTCAACGGCATCAGTCATAGTAGCCAGCCCGCACCCTTCTTACAGCAGCATCTATATCAAACGAGGCGACGCCAAGCGCCGCCCCTCAATCATTCCAACCCGATAATACCGTGGGCAAATAGGAGATTTACGCCTCAATGCGACGATACGTCACGAACTCATAATCGAGGCCTTCGTCACCCTCGCCCGCGGCAATCGTGGCAACCCCTTCGCGCCGCGCAACTTCCCACGCGGGATCGGCGTCCAAGTCGGGAAAGTACGTGTCCACGGGATGGACGCAGTGGTCATGCGTGACCTCGGCCTCGGCGCAATACGGCAAAAACTGCCGATACACCTCGCCGCCACCGATCACCCACGCAACGGGCTCATCGGCTACCGCGGTGAGCGCTTCGTCGACGCTATGCACCACGTCGACGCCCTCGGCAGCAAAGTCCTCATCGCGCGTGAGCACGATATTACGACGGTTCTTGAGCGGACGCCCGCCGGGAAAACTCAGCAGCGTCTTGCGTCCCATAATGACCGGGCAGCCTTTGGTGCGCGCCACAAAATGACGCATGTCGGCGCGATTAGACACGACCATGTCACCCTCGCACCCAATGCCCCAATCGTCACACACGGCGACAATGGCGGAAAGCTTACACGTCATGCGCGTCACCTACACCGCAATGGGGATGTTCTTGACCTGCGGGCCGTGCTCATAGCCCTCGACGATCAGATCATCAGTCGTAAACGCATAGAAGTCATGTACATCGGGGTTAAGCGTTACCTTGGGCGCCGCAAACTGCGGACGCTCGATAAGCTCGCGGACGATATCGACATGACGGTCGTAAATGTGTGCATCGGCGATCACGTGCAGCAGCTCGCCGGGAATCATATCGACCGACTGCGCAACCATCATCAGCAAAATGGCGTACTGGCACACATTCCAGTTGTTCGCGGCCAAAATGTCCTGGCTACGCTGGTTGAGAATCATGTTGAGCGTCGGTTTATCATCCTGCGGACGCTGCGTCACGTTATACGTCACGCTGTAGGCGCACGGATACAGGTGCATCTCGGACAGGTCACTAAACACATAAGTGTTCGTCATAATGCGGCGGCTGTACGGCGTGTTCTTAAGGTCGTACAGCACGCGATCCATCTGATCGAAGTCACCCTCGGCATAATGGCTCTTCTGCCCAATCTGATACCCGTAGGCCTTGCCGATGGAGCCGGTCTCGTCGGCCCACTCATCCCAAATATGGCTGTTGAGATCATGCACGTTATTGGACTTCTTTTGATAGATCCATAGGATCTCATCCATGGCAGATTTGAGGGCCGTACGACGCAGGGTAAGCGCCGGAAACTCCTCACGCAGGTCATAGCGTGCCGTGACACCAAAGTTTTTAATGGTATAGGCAGGGGTGCCATCCTCCCACACCGGGCGGACCTTTTGGCCCTCGGTGGTGGTGCCATGGTCCAAAATATCGCGGCACATGGTTACAAACTGTTGATCAGCCTTGCTCATTGACCCTCCTGTCAGTCGCCTACAAGCGAGATTCATTATAGCCCAGGCGCACGCGGCCCCACAGCCCAAACATAAGCCCTTGTTTTCTGACATATGCCAGAAATCTCTTGCGTAAATCTGCACGTTCGTTATTCTATTGTTGACATATGTCAGATAAGGAGCACGTATGGCAGGAAGACGCGAGAAATTGCGCCGTGTTGGGATCATCCCCGAATATCGCGGCTTTACCCCCGACGGCCTTGCCAGTGGAGACGCCATCGACATGACGGTCGACGAACTCGAGGTGCTGCGCCTGTGCGACCTGGAAGGCCTTAACCAAGAGGCAGTCGCACAGCAGATGGGCATCGCGCGCGCCACGGTGGCGGCTATTTGCAGCCGAGCGCATCGCAAGGTGGCAAACGCGTTGGTCAATGGTCGGGCGCTCATCATCGAAGGCGGCAATATCGCGTACTCCCCCATCACCACGACAACGGCCGCATGGCCAGCAAAGGGGGTCGGCACCATGAGGGTGGCAACCACGTACGACAATGGCAACATCTTTATGCACTTTGGCCGCAGCGAGCAGTTCAAGATCTACGACATTCAGGATGGCAAGGTACTCAACGAGCAGGTCGTGGGCACCGGCGGCACCGGTCACGGTGCCCTTGCGGGCCTGCTCGCCAACGGTGGCGTGGACACGCTCATCTGCGGCGGCATCGGCGGTGGCGCCATCAACGCGCTTGCCCAAGCCGGCATCACGGTGTACGCAGGAGCTCAGGGCAACTGCGACGCTTGTGTCGAGGCCCTTATCGCCGGAACGCTCGCACAGAACGGCGAGGCCACGTGCGGCTGCCACGGCCATGACCACGACCACGCCCACGAACATGGCGAGTCCTGCAGCTGCCACGGCCATCACGAGCACGAGGGCCACGAGGGCTGCGGCTGCCACTAACGGCACGGCACCGCGAGCTCGGGGCGCGACGCTGAACGCAGCCCAACTATCAAAGCCAACAACAAAGGCCACCCGGTAGCTTCCGAGTGGCCTTTGCCATATCAAGCTGGAATTACAGCCCTATTTCTTATTGCGCATCTGCGCTTCCATCTGGCGCAGCAGCTCCATATCGGACTTGGGACCGCCCGTACCCAGGCCGCCCATGCCGCCCAGACCCATAGCGTCCAGCCCAGGGATATTGGGCATGCGCATCTTCTTGCCCTTCTTGCCCTTTTTGCCCTTCTTGCCGCCGGCCTGTGCCTGATTGGCCATCGTGCGCATGCGGCCCATCATCTTGTTCATCTCGCCCCACTGCTTCATAAGGCTGTTGACCTCGGTGGGGGTCACGCCGGCGCCCTTGGCGATACGGGCGCGACGCTGGCCGTTGATGATGGAGGGACGCAGGCGCTCCTCCTTGGTCATCGACATGATGATGGCCTCGTTCTTGTCGAAGATGCCCTCGTCCAAGTTGCCGCCCATCTGGTTGAGCGCGCGCTGGCCGCCGGGAAGCATACCCAGAATGCCCTTCATGCCGCCCATCTTCTTGACGGCCTTCATCTGGTCGAGCATGTCGTTCATGGTGAAGCCCTCGCGCAGCATACGCTCGGCAGCCTCAAGCTGCTCTGCATCGGCTGCCTCCTGGGCCTTCTCGATGATGCCGACAACATCGCCCATGCCCAAGATGCGCTTGGCCATGCGATCGGGATAGAACGGCTCCAGCGAATCGGGCTTCTCGCCCATGCTCACGAATTTGATGGGCTTACCGGTCACCTGGCGCACCGAAAGTGCGCCACCGCCACGGGCGTCGCCGTCGAGCTTGGAGATGATCACGCCGTCAAAGTCGGTGCGCTCGGCGAAGGTCGAGACGACGTTGACGATATCCTGGCCGGTCATGGCGTCGACGACCATCAGCACCTGGTCGGGCTTGACGGCCTTCTTGATGTCGACGGCCTCCTGCATCATCTGCTCGTCGATCTGAAGACGACCGGCGGTATCGACGATGACCACGTCACGCAGGTGGTCGACGGCCTCCTGGATGGCGCCCTTGGCGATATCGACCGGGCGCTCACCGTCACCGCGGAAGACCGGAACGCCGATCTCGCCACCGAGCGTGGCCAGCTGGTCGGCAGCTGCGGGACGGTAGACGTCGCACGCGGCGAGCAGCGGCGAGCGGCCCTGCTTCTTGAGCAGGTAAGCCAGCTTTACGGCAGCCGTGGTCTTACCGGAGCCCTGCAGGCCCACGAGCATGATGACATTAGGAATGCGGTTACTAAAAACGAGCTTGCTCTCGGTGGAGCCGAGCATCTCGGTGAGCTCGTCGAGCACGATCTTGACGACGTTTTGCGCCGGCGACAGCGACTCCATGACCTCGGCGGTCATGCAGCGCTCCTTGGTCTTAGCAACGAACTCCTTGACGACCTTAAAGTTAACGTCGGCCTCGAGCAGCGCCATGCGAATGTCGCGCATGGCCGAGGTGATATCGGCCTCGGTCAGCTTACCCTTGCCGCGCAGGCGGTCAAATGTGTCGTTGAGGCGATCGCTCAGGGAATCAAACACTGGTTACTCCTTAGTTGGACTCGCCCACCAGGGCGCGGCAGAAATCTTTGGCGTTAAACTCCTGCAGGTCATCGACCTGCTCGCCCACGCCGATGCGCAGGATCGGGAGCTTGAGCTTCTCGGCCACGGCCATGGCGATACCGCCCTTAGCCGTGCCGTCGAGCTTAGTCATGATAATACCGTCCAGGCCCAGCGCCTCGTTAAACTCGAGCGCCTGGTTCAGACCGTTCTGACCAGTGGCGGCATCGATCACAAGCACGACCGAAACCGGCATGGGGCCGGCGGCCATATTGGCGGCGCGCTTACGCGTCACGTTGACCACCTTGGCGAGCTCGCGCATGAGCTCGGGGCTCGTATGCAGACGACCGGCGGTGTCGATAAGCACCAGGTCGCTGCCGCGCCTGTCGGCCTCGTCGAGCACGTCGTAACAAACGCTCGCCGGGTCGGAGCCGCGGTCGCGCTTGATGACGGGAACACCGGCGCGCTGACCCCACACATCGAGCTGCTCGATGGCGGCGGCGCGGAAGGTATCGGCCGAACCGATCACGACATTCTTGCCGCGGGAAGCCATGGCGCTCGCAATCTTGCCGACCGTCGTGGTCTTGCCGGCACCGTTGATGCCCACAAACAGCACGCAGCTCGGCGTATCGGAGAACGGATCGCGCTCGATGGGCACAAAGTGCTGCTCAAGCTGCTCGGCCAGAGCGCGACGAAGCTGCGGTGCGGTCTTGAGGTTCTTCTTGGCTGCGGCATCGCGCAGGTCATCGGAGACCTGAATAGCGACCTCGGCACCCATGTCACCCATAACGAGGGTGTCCTCAAGGTCCTCCCAAAAGTCCTCGTCGACCTCGCCGCCAAAGTAGAAGACCTCGTTGAGGGCCTCGCGGCTGCGCTCAAGTCCGCGCGAGAGAGCGTCAAAGAATCCCATTATGCATTCACGACCTTTCCGGTTTCGCGATCGAGTTTTTGCGAGACGACGCGGCTGACGCCGTCGGCTTGCATCGAGACGCCATAGAGAACGTCAGCGTCCTCCATAGTACGGCGCTGATGCGAAATGACCAAGAGCTGTGTATCGGAACGCAGCACATCGAGGGCTCCGATGAGCTTGGACAGGTTGGCGTCATCAAGCGCCGCCTCGACCTCGTCCAGCACATAGAACGGCACCGTGCGCGTGCGGTACACGGCAAAGAGCAGGGCGAGCGCCGTCAGACTCTTCTCGCCACCCGACATGAGCATCATCTTGGTAATGCGCTTGCCGCGCGGCTGCGCCACAACCTCAATGCCCGTCTCGGCAGGATGCTCGGGATCAGTCATCTCAAGATGAGCCTGGCCACCCGGGAACAGCATGGCGAAGATCTCGCGGAAGTTCGCGTCGACCTTCTCAAACGTCACCAGAAACGCCTTGCGCATCTTGCGATCAATGGCCACCGTGATCTTGGTGAGCGCCTTGCGCGCGCTCTCCAGATCGGCCAGCTGCTCCTCGATGTAGTCGGCGCGGCGCTTGAGCTGCTCGTACTCCTCCATGGCAACCTGGTTCACGGGGCCCAGATTGTTGATCTGGCGCACAAGCTGGTTGAGCTCGCGCTCGGCGGCATCGCGATCGGTGGGCGCCGGCAGCATGAGCGCTTCCTCGAGCACCGTGGTACCGTCGGCGGTAATAGCCTTGATGGCCGCCTCTACCTGCACCTCGAGCTTGCCGCGTGCGACCTTGAACTCGTTTTGCGTGGCAGAGGCGGTATCGACCCGCTCCTTAGCGCGGGCAACCTCGGCCTTGGCATCCTCGATGGTCTTCTTGAGCGAAGCGGAGTCCGCCTCTTCCAGAGAGGCCTGGTCACGCAGGCGCGCTGCCCAATCCGATGCGCGTTCCAACAGGGCAGAATAGCGTTCGTGCATGGGGTCGACGCGCAGGCGCAGCAGCTCGAGCGAGCGCGAAGCCTGGCGTGTTCCGCGGATACGACGGTCGATGCCCTCAAGACGATGCTCAAGGTCGGGCACGCGGCCCTTCAGCGAACGCAAGCGCTCGCTCGTCTGGGCCAGGCGCACCTTGGCATCGGCGAGCTTACCGGCGGCCTCGGAATCGTCACGGCGAACGCGATCGAGCTCATCGTTGGCCTCGGCAATCTGGAGACCCAGGTCGCTTGCCTGTGCACGCGCCTCGTCACGCGAACGGGTGAGCTCGTCAACGCGCGGGCGCGCAGCGCGAACGGCCTCGGAGGCCTGCTCGCGGCGCTTGGAGATGCGCACGCGCTCGACCTCGGCATTGTTGACGCTTTGCTCCAAGCGGCCGATCTCGGAGAGCAGCGAGCGGCGCTCGCCCTCAAGACGGGCGATCTCACCGGCGGCATCGCCCTCGGCGGCACGTGCCTCCTCGACGGCGGCGTTGGCCTCAACGACTTGGTCCGAAGCATGCTCAAAGATGGCAGCCAGATCGGGTTCCAGGCCCTCGAGCTCACGGATGCGGCGCTTGCGCTCCAAGGCACCCGAAGCCTCGCCGGCATCGAGCCCCACGCGCACCAGACCACCACAGCTCACGCGGGCGCCATCGGGAGTCACGTAGGTCACACCGTCAACGACAGGGGCAGCCAACGCGGCAGCCAAGTCATCGACCACGTAATAGTCGCCGAGAAGGGCCTCGACAACCGGGCCATAACCGGAGCGCACGGACAGACGATCGACCAGACGCGTACCGGCAGCGCCATTGGCAGCAGCAGAGCCGCTCACGCCGCGCGCCATCAGCAGTGCCTCACCCGAGGCCTTCTTCTGGTCCAGGGCAGCGCGACCGGCGCGCTCAAGTGCGGCAGCGTTATCGAACAGCAGGGCATCGATATCACCTGCGAGCAGCTGCTCAACCAGGCCCTCGAGCTCACGCGGTGCCTCGAGCACATCGCCCAGACGGCCCGAAACATCGTCGCCCAGCGCGCCCACCAGACGGCTTACGAGCGGCGAGCTGTCTGCCATGCGGGCATCGAGCTTCTTTTGGCTGGCAAGCTCCGAGCGCACCTCGGACAGCTTGTTGCGCGCCTCGCTCTCACGATTACGCAAGTCCTTCAGGGCTGCACGGGCGACCTCGGTAGCCTCACGCGCATCGCTCTGGGCTTGACGAGCCGCCTCAAGGGCGCTCTCAAGCTCCTCAGCACGGTTGCGGCGGCTATCAAGCGATGCCGTGACCTCCTCGAGCTGCTCATCGATCTGCTCCAGGCGCGAGGCATACATGTTGTCCTCGACCTCGGTGTTGCTCAGCGAGTCCTTCACCTTGGCGAGCTCGAGCGCGGCGTTATCGGCCAAACGCTGCACATCGCGCTGCTCGCGCGTGAGCTGCGAAATCTGCGCATCAAGCGCCACGCGGCGCTCGTGAAGCTCGGCGGCGGCAGGACCAGCGGCGTCGACGTCCTCCTGGGCCTGCATATGCTCGCCGGTCACTTCCTCAAGCTGGACTCGTGCATCCTCGAGCTCCTCGACCACGCGACGGCGCTGATGCTCGGAGCTCGAGATCTGGCCGCGCATGTCAGACAGGCGCGACACCATGTTGTGGCCCTTTTCCTCGAGCAGACGCATGTCGGAGTTAATGCGGCCGACCACGTCTTGCATATGGCGGCGCTGCTCGCCCAGATCGCCCACAAACAGGCCCTTTTCCTCGAGCATAACCTGGAGCTTCTCGAGCTCGCGCTCCTTTTCGCCCAAGCGGTATTGCGCAAGCTCAAGCTCGGCGGCGCCCTCCTTAGAGCGGCTCTCCAGGTCGTTCCACTGCGATTGCAGCGAACGCAGCTCGTCGACAGCCAGCATCTGCGTAAGCTCGTTCGCGCGCGAGGACAGCTCTTTGTACTTGCGCGCGCGATCGACCTGACGCTCCAGCGGCCGCAGCTGACGGGCGATCTCCTTATTGATGTCGCGGGCACGGGTCAGGTGCTCGTCCATCGATTTAATCTTTTTGAGCGCACGTTCCTTACGACGCTTGTGCTTGGAGATGCCGGCGGCCTCCTCAATGAGGGCACGGCGCTCCTCAGGGCGACTCTGCAAAATGGCATCGAGCTTGCCCTGGCTGATGATGGAATGCGTATCCTTGCCCAGTCCCGAATCGTGCAGGATGTCCAGGATGTCCATCAGGCGGCACGGGCTCGAGTTGATGAGGTACTCGCTTTCGCCCGAGCGATACATGCGGCGGGTGATAGCCACCTCGTCAAAGTCGACAGGCAACATATGGTCCGAGTTATCGAGCACCAGCGTGACCTCGGCCACACCCACCGGCTTGCGCGCCGACGAGCCCGAGAAGATGACGTCCTCCATGGCCTGGCCGCGCAGCTGCTTGGCGCTCTGCTCGCCCAGGACCCACAGAATCGAGTCGGAGATGTTCGATTTTCCCGAGCCGTTGGGACCGACGATGACGGTTAGGCCCGGCTCAAACGTCATATGGGCGCGGTCGGCAAACGACTTGAACCCTTTGAGCGTGAGGGACTTGAGATACACGGTTCCTCGCTTAAACAGGCTTCTTGTTGAGAATCACGCCGTTAGTGGTGTAACCCATGCGGTCGAGCGCCTCGAGCGCAGCGGCTCCCTCGGCCTCCTTCTTGGAGGAACCGGTGCCGCGGCCCTGGCGAATACCGTCGATGAGCACCACGGCGGTAAAGGTCGGTGCATGCGCCGGGCCTTCAGAGCCAACGAGCTTGTACGCCGGAGGCTCGTGGCCGTCGGCTTGCACGCACTCCTGCAAAAACGACTTGGGGTTCGCAGGATGCTCGGCACGCTCGGAGGCCAAATGGGGCTTGAGCGTACGGTGGATGAACTCCGCCGCCGCATCCCAGCCAGCATCCAGATACAGCGCACCCACGAGCGACTCATAGACGTTCTCAAGCGCCGAGTGCAGGCCGCGCGCGCCGGTACCGGTCTCGGAGGCACCAAAGATGATGATGTCGTCGATGCCCAGCTCATGGGATACCTCGGACAGCGTGGCACCCGAGACGAGCGACACCTTCAGGCGCGTAAGCTTGCCCTCGTCAAACTCCGGATAGGACTCAAAGAGCGAACGGGCGACGACGGCGCCCAAAATGGAATCGCCCAAGAACTCAAGGCGCTCATAGCTGGCAGAAACCGGCTGGCCCTCGACGGCCGAGGGATGCGTAAGCGCCGCGCGCAGCAGCACCTTGTCATTGAACTCGTGGCCAAGAATCTCCTGGGCGCGCGTAAGTCGTTCGGATAAAGCCAAGACCTAAGCCTCCCTGGCGTTTTCGATCGCATCGACGGCGTCGGCGACAGAGTTGAGCGAGAGCAGGGTCTCGTCATCGATCTCGAGATTGAACTCGTCCTCGATAGCCGTAACCAGTTGCAGGCGCTCGAGCGAGTTGGCATCGAGGTCGTCAAAGGTGGTCTCATCGCTAATTTCGGCAACATCGACGCCCAGAACGTCAGCAGCGACCTCGGCGATCTTGTCGAAGATTTCGGAGCGGTCCATAGCGCTTCCTCTCATAGTGCATGAATACCAAAAGAATGGTACCGCCCGGGCGGTACCAAGACACGGTTCTGATTCTACCCCACGAAGCAGGCCGCGAGGCACATAACAGCGCTCTAACTCGCTCTTACAAAACGATGCCGTCCATGGAGTTGGCGACGTTCTCGACCAGCCCCGCGCGCACGGCTTCGGCCGCCGCAAGCGTACCGTTTTTAACAGCCTCGACCGAGGTGGCGCCATGGCCGATCAGGACCACGCCACGCAGGCCCAAAAGAATCGCGCCGCCCTTGGCATCACCAGAGAGCTTGGCCTTAATCTCGCGCATCTGCTTTTTGATGAGCAGCGCGGCGATCTTGGTGCCGAGCGAGGCCATAAAGGCGCCCTTGAGCTCCTGCAGCAAAAACTTGGCAGCGCCCTCGGTAGCCTTGAGAGCGATATTGCCCGACATGCCGTCGGCAACAACGACATCGAAATTGCCCGAGGTGAGGTCGGTGCCTTCGCAGTTGCCCACAAAGCCCGGAACTGCGGCCTTCATAGCAGGGAAGCAGGCCTTGGTAAAGTTAGAACCCTTCTCGTCCTCGGTGCCGTTACCAAGCAGGCCCACGCGAGGATGTTCGATGCCCAGGACGACGCGGGCATAGGCGCTACCCATCTGGGCAAAACGCACCATGTCATCGACCTCGACATCGGGGTTGGCGCCCATATCGCACAGCACCGTCAGACCGCCGGCGCGATTGGGCAACGCATTGGTCAGACAGGGGCGCACCGGCTGCTTCTTGCCTTCGGCCTGATACCTAAACGGCGTCACGTATGCGGTAGCAGCGGCGGTCATGGCGCCGGTGGAGCCGGCGGAGAAGAACGCGTCCGCGTTGCCCTTTTTGATGGCGCGGCAGGCAAGCACGATCGAGGACTTGCGCTTGGTCATCACGGCGCGAATAGGATCGTCATCCATGGCGATGACGTCAGGGGCTTCCAGAGCCTCCACACGTGCATGGGCCGCGGCAAAGGGATTGACGATTTCGGCGGGGCCAACTGCCAAGACCTCGATATCGGGATCGGCGGCAAGTGCGGCCTCGATACCATCGAG
The DNA here is from genome assembly GCA_947001705.1 of uncultured Collinsella sp. Taxonomy (GTDB): domain Bacteria; phylum Actinomycetota; class Coriobacteriia; order Coriobacteriales; family Coriobacteriaceae; genus Collinsella. The sequence goes on along the minus strand of CAMQHT010000009.1, from coordinate 7,106 downwards.
AACAACCTGAGGCTTCTCGTCTCCGCCCACAACGTCTACACAAACGCGAACGTTACTCATATACATGCTCCTTATACAAAAATGGCCGACTCATTGAGCCGGCCATTGTGGTTCCATTTGGAACGGCATCGCATCCAGAGTATACCGTTACTCGGTAACGATAACCTCGCGGTCCTTGTAGAAACCGCAGCTGGGGCACACGTGGTGCGGAAGCTTGACAGCGCCGCAACGGGGGCACGTGGACTGAGCCGCAGCCGAGATCTTCATGTTGGCGGAACGACGGGTGTGAGTGCGGATACGACCCTGCTTTTGTTTAGGTACGGGCATAGTGACCTTCCTTATGAACTATCCAGTGTGGCGATTACGCGCAAGTAGCGATACTACCACAGTTTTACTCATCGAGCTTGAGATTCTTCAATGCTGCAAATGGATTTTCCGTGGCAGCGGCCCATTCTGCCTCTGCCTGTGCGGCGCAATCGCATTGCTCGACGTTGAGATTGCAACCGCAAGTGGGACACAGACCGCGGCAATCGGGCTTGCAGAGCACCACAAACGGCGTGTCCATGACGACCGCGTCGTTGATGGGCTCACCCAGATCGACGATGCGGTCCTCACCCAGGAGCTCGTAGCCGTCCTCGAAGGCCTCGGGATCCTCGGGCTCCTCGAAGAGGTAGAACTCCTCGATCTCGCCGGCGATATCAAACGAAGCGGGCTCCAGGCAACGGTCGCACTCGCCGGTGGCGTGCGCGCGGACCATGCCCGTGAGCAAGACACCGGTACCGGCATTGGTAAAGACAACGTCGTAGTCGATGCCGTCCTGTAGCTGGTACTCCTTCTCGCCCACCGTGTAGGTGGCGACATCGACCTTGCCGGTCAGCGGATACGAATCTCCGGGAAACTCAAGCTGCTCGGAAAGATCGACGGTAACGCTCGGGAACTCAGCCATTACCACTGACCATTCTGTTGGGCAGCACCCTCGTTGAGCTGCTGACGGCAACGGGTAACGGTGCCGGTCAGGCTCTTGAGGTTCTCCTCCAGGTGCGTAAAGACCTGCTCTGCGTAGTCCTCGGCAGCATAACGCGTCTCGCGCTCGTACTGCTGGGCACGATCGCGGATGTCGTCGGCCTGCTGCTGGGCTAAGCGGACGATCTCCTGCTCACCGGCAATGGTGAGGGCCTGCTGCTGAGCGTCGGCGATGATGGAATCGGCCTGGGCGGCGGCGGAAGCCATAAGCTCCTCGCGCTCCTTAAGGATACGGCGGGACTTCTGCCACTCCTCGGGATAGCTCATGCGGATCTCGTCGAGGATGTTGAAGAACACGTCGGCGTCGATGACCTTGAACTGAGCGTTCTTGCCGAAAGGCGGCTTGGCTTCCTCGATCAGCCCTTCGAGCTCATCGACCAAGCTGACGATCCTATCGCCAGGAAAATTCTCGCCCGGCATCCGGTCTCCTTTCATAGGTAACATATCATCGTGCTAGTTTACCACATGCCACCAGGCAATAAAAAACGTCACGAAAAGCGGTGTCTGAGCGCTTCGACCACGTTGGGCGGGACAAACGTCGATACATCGCTGCCGAGCGAGGCGATCTGGCGAACGACCGAACTCGAGATATAGCCGTACTGCGGCGCACTCATGACAAAGATAGACTCCAGCTCGTTATCCAAGCGATAGTTGAGGTCGGCCTGCTGCAGCTCGTACTCAAAGTCGGTCATGGCGCGCAGGCCCTTGACCAAGGCCCCCGCCCCCTGCTCGCGAGCGAAGTCGACCAAGAGGCCGGTAAAGGGCAGGACCTCGACGCCGTCGATATCACCGAGCGCCTCGCGGGCCAGCGCCACGCGCTCATCGAGCATAAACGTGGTGCCCACACCGTTTTTACCCTGCGACTCGGCAACAGCGACGATCACGCTGGGAAAGATGCGGCGGGCACGGCGGATGACGTCGATATGGCCAAATGTGATGGGATCGAAGGTGCCCGGGACAATCACGCGGTTGATAGTGTCATTCATGGGCGTCCTCCGTGGGTGCGTCGCTATCGATACCATCATCCTCGCCGTTGCCGACCCAACGAAGCAGGTCGACCGAGGTAATGCCGTAGCGCTTCTCGCGCACGATCTCAAAGCCTGCCGGATGCGCGCCCGCATCGGCGGCATGCTCAAACAGGGCATAAGCGCCAGGTGCAAGCAGACCCTGCTGAGCCAGCTTCTGCAGCAGCTCCTCGACCGGCTCGGCACCAAAAGCATAGGGCGGGTCGAGCAGGACCAGATCAAAGGGGCCGCCCGGCACACGACCGCGCGAGGCACTCGCCAGCATGTCGCCCGTTATCACGCGCCAACGCGCACGGTCACGGCAGAGCGACTCGATATTCTTGGTAATGAGCCGCGCGGCATTCCGATCGATCTCGAACGTCGTGAGCGAGCGGGCACCACGTGAGAGCATCTCTAACCCTAAGGCACCGGAGCCGCCAAAGGCGTCCAGCACGCGGACCTCGTCCAGATCGAAGTCGAATGCCGACATGACCATAGATGCGCATGCCTCGCGCACGCGATCGGTCGTGGGGCGGGTGACATCGCGACCACGGGGCTCCTCGATCTTACGACCGCGCCATTCGCCGCCGATGATTCTCATCCTCCGCTGACCTCCTTAAAAATGTGTCGATATCGCATGGCGACCGCATCGCGCAGGGGGCGCGTCGCCACGGAGTCAAGGTTGCAAGCATACCGCAAGAGCTCGACCGCGTCCAAATGGGCCCACTCGATCAGCTCCTCGTCGGCATCCAGGTCGACAAAGCGCAGGGTCACTCCGCCATGCTGGCGGTACCCCAGGATTTCGCCCTCGTGGCGCAGACGCAGGTCCATCTGGGCGAGCGTAAAGCCATCCGAGGTTTTTTCGAGCGATTGCAGGCGATCTTGTGCTGCCGAAGCGCCGCCGTTGCCCTTGGAGTGCGTCATGACCAGGCACGTGCCCGACACACTGCCACGGCCCACGCGACCGCGCAGCTGGTGCAGAGCAGCCAAACCAAAGCGCTCCCCGTTCTCGATGACCATGACGGTGGCGTTAGGCACGTCGACGCCCACCTCGACCACCGTAGTCGAGACGAGCACGTCAATCTCGCCACGCTTAAAGGCATCGATAACCTGGTCCTTCTCCCCCGCTGGCATGCGGCCGTGAAGGCGCTCGATGGCAAGACCCGGCAACGCCAGACGCAGGCGATCGAGCTCGGTCGCCGTATCGTGCAGCGGCACGGGGACCGTCACGCGGCCCTCGTCGTCGCGGGCGATACCGGGCACGTCCTCCAGATCATCGGCCGAGTCACTCGGCTCCACGAGCGGGCAAATCACGTAGGCCTGCTGACCCTTTTCATGCGCCTCGCGGATGGCGCCATAGGCAAGGTCGCGACTCGACTCGGTAAGCACGCGTGTCGTCACGCCAGCGCCAGGGACGGGCCGATGGCGGATGATACTCGTGTCCAGATCGCCGTAGACCGAAAGCGCCAGCGTACGCGGGATGGGCGTTGCCGTCATAACGAGCAGATCGGCACCGGGGCCCTTCGCGCGCAGGGCATTGCGTTGGCCGACGCCAAACCGGTGTTGTTCATCGATGACCACGAGCGACAGATGCTTAAACGCCACGTTATCCGAAAGGACCGCGTGGGTGCCAAAGAGCACGTCGAGCTCTCCCGATTCCAGCTGTGCATGGATGCGCTCGCGCTCAGCGGCCGGCGTGGCGCCCGTCAGGAGCGCCCAGGTCATGCCGGCCTGAGAGAGCAAGGGGCCGGTCTTATCGGCATATTGACGCGCCAGCACGCCCGTAGGCGCCATAACGCAGGCCTGCGTGCCGCTATCGGCAGCCACAGCCAGCGCGCAGGCGGCAACGGCGGTCTTACCGGTACCAACATCGCCCAGCAGCAGGCGGTTCATCACGCGCCCGCCATCGCACATATCGTGCAGGATGTCTTGGAACGCGGCCTCCTGCTCGTCGCTCAGCGAAAACGGCAGGGCTTGCTTGAGCGCGGCCAGGTGCTCGCCCGCGGCGTGTGCGTAGGGCACCACATCGACCAGGCCGCCGTCGTTGCGCAGGCGCAGCGCCAGCTGCAGGTAGAGGCACTCCTCGTAGGCAAGCCGTGCGCGCGCGATATCGCGCTCAGCCATGCTCGAGGGAAAGTGAATCGATCGAAGCGCACGAGCATTGCTCATCAGGCGACGTTTAACGCGTAAGCGTGCCGGAATGGGATCAAAGGGATTGCCGACGACCTCGAGCGCGCCACTTACGATGCGGCGCATCCACGCCTGGCTCACGCCATCACACACGTAATGGACCGGCAGGATAGTGCCCGCGGCGCGCCCTTCCTCAAGCTTTTCAAAGTGCGGCGAGGCCATCTGCTTAAAGCCGTAGGCAAACTCGACCTTACCCATCACGGCTAGGCGGTCGCCCTGCTTAAGCTGCTGGGCAATCCAGGGCTGACGGAAAAAGGCGACTTGCAGCACGCCCGTCTCGTCAACGAGTGAGACCTCGGTCACCTGCATGCGCGGACGCGGCTGCTTTTGGACGATACGGTCAACCGTGGCGATGATGGTGCACACGGTACCGATGGGCGCCATCTCGATGGACCATGAGCGCGTAAAATCCAGGTATCGATGAGGGATATGGAGAAGGAGGTCCCCCACCGTCCGAATTCCCAGACGGCGAAGGGCCTCCTCACGTTTACCCGAAACATATTTGAGTCGCGCGATATCCTCGTTGAGCGCATTGCTCTGGGCAAAGCGCTCCGAGACGCGCGGCACGGAGCACAGCTCGGACATGGGCAGATGCCTACTCGATCGAGAAGATCACGGGATAGAGCGGCTGCTCGCCACGATGGGCGTCAATCTCCAGATCGGGCTGGGCCTCCTCGATGGCGTCGACGATCTCCTGAAAGGCCTCATCGGACAGCTCCTCGCCGGCCAGAATCGTCAGCGCGTCGCCCTCCTCTTCCTCCTGCATGCGGTTGATGCAGTCGAGCGTAACCTGTTTCACGTCGGAGCCGACCACGTCAATGGAGCCGGCAATGATACCCATGACGTCACCGGAGTGAATCGGCGAGCCGTCGGAGGCGCTGGAATCGCGCACGGCACGGGTGACCTCGCCATCGCGAACCTCACTGATGGCGTCGACCATGGCGGCGACGGCGTCCTCGAGCTCGGAATCGGGCAGGACCGCGAACAGCGCGGAGAACGCCTGCGGGACAGTCTTGGTGGGAACGACGGCGACCTTCTTGTCGGTGCAGGCAGAAGCTGCAGCCTCGGCGGCCATGCGGATGTTGCCGTTGTTGGGCAGAATGATGACCGAGGTCGCGTTGACCTGGTCTACCGCGCCCAGCAGGTCGGCGGTCGAGGGGTTCATCGTCTGACCACCCGACACGATCACGTCAACGCCGAGGGACTTGAGAATGTCTGCCTCGCCGGAACCGGCGGCAACGGCGACAAAGCCCAACGCCTTGGCGGGCTCGGCAGCCTTCTCCTGGTCCTCGTGGATCTTGGCGGTACGGTCGTGGGCCTCCATCTCCATGTTGTGGATAAAGACCTCGTAGATCTGGCCAAGCTGCAGCATGTGCTCGAGCACCAGGTTCGGGGTGTTGGAGTGCACGTGGATCTTGTAGTCGGGATATGCGCCCACGAGCAGCTCACAGTCGCCCATGGAACCCAGGAACTTAAGGCACTCGTCCTCGTCAAACGGGGCGTCGGCCTTAAACAGGAACTCATTGCAGTAACGGAATTCCGAGCCCTCCCAGTCGTCGTTAGCCTCGATCTCAACGCGGCCAAGAGCGGCATCACGGGCAGAGCCGGCGGAGTCAAACGTAGCGGAGAAATCCTCGACAACGGTGCTGCGGCCAAGAGCGGCAGCTACGAAGTTCTCGAGGAAGATGGCAAAGCCAAAGGCGCCGGAGTCGACCACGCCGTTCTCCTTCAGAACGGGCAGCAGGTCGGGCGTGCGAGCGACGGACTGGTAGGCCTCGACGACGATGGCATCGAGCGCGTCCTCGGCCGAGAACTTCTTCTTTTCGCACTCGTCGGCCTTGGTCGAGACATCGCGCAGCACCGTGAGAATCGTGCCCTCGATGGGCTTACGGACGGCCTGGAAGGCGACCTTGACGGCGCGGCGGAACGCATAGGCGATGTTGGCGGACGTGATGGGCTCATCAGCAGAGACGAGACCCTCGGCCACGCCGCGCAGGATCTGAGAGGTGATGACGCCGGAGTTGCCGCGGGCACCCATCAGGGAGCCGTGGGTGATGGCGCCGGCGATGGCCTCCATATCGGCATCGGCGGGAAGGGCGGAAAGCTCCTTGGTCACCGAGGCGAGCGTGAGCGACATGTTGGTACCGGTGTCGCCGTCGGGTACGGGGAAGACATTGAGCTTGTTGATCTCCTCGGCCTTGTCGGAAACGGCAGCCGCAGCGATCGGAAAACAGGTGCGAATGGTCTTTGCAATCATGGGTGTTAGAATCTCCGTTTTCGGATGCTAGTTCAGACGGCTCTTGAGCGCGTCGATGTGAATGCCGATCTTAAGGCTGGCGGGATCGATCTGGGCGATCTCCTGCAGGGTGAAGGCAACGGAGCTCGAAAGATTGTGGCAGACGGACTTCATGTTGACGCCGTTCTCGAGCACGACGTGAAGATCGACCGTAAGGCCGTTCTCGTCGGCGGAGACAAGCACGCCCTTACGGAGGCGCTGACCGGCAAGCAGGCGCACGCTCTCGGCGCCCTGGAGCTGCTCAGCCATACCGACGACGCCATAGCACGTCATCGCGGCATAACCGGCAATATCGGCAATAACGTCGTTCGAGACGCTCAGGCTGCCGTTAATGGTCTCAGACACAAGAATCTCCTTATCTGGTGCTCGCAGCACCATGTCGTGGGAGCAATCATTGCAATATTCTACAACGACCGCGCCATGTTGAGGTGGTGGGTCGCGGGATTACATCCTCGACACGAAATGTTGATATGGCAACGTTCGAGTCAAGTGGTCGCGGCATGAAAAAACCCGCCGCATAAGCGACGGGTTCTACAACCTGGCTCCCCGGGTAGGACTCGAACCTACAACAGCGCGGTTAACAGCCGCGTGCT
>CAMQHT010000008.1 GCA_947001705.1 uncultured Collinsella sp. | reverse complement strand
GCCCTTCCCTCCCGACTGCAGCGAAGGCTAGATTATAGGAGCAATTGCCCAAAGAATACGACCAACTCAGTCTATAAATTGTTTCTGTTTTAGCAATATATGTTTGACAATACGTTTATAAAAGGATACTTTATAGTAATTAATATGCATGCAGCAAATAGTGTCATTCATTTTGTTAGAAATTGCCCATGCGGTTATTGCAGCTGCATGTACTGCAACGTACAGCGTAATTCTCCGCACGAAGCAGAAGACGGTTCCAATTCGATCGAGGCGATGACGCGTGATGGCTACTGGTCCTAAATCGAGCAAGACGGCTACAAACGAATATCGAATCTCAATTGAAGGTAACCCTTATCCGCATGCTCTGGCTCTCGTCAACCCAGCGGGAGACAACCTCAACATCAAAAGACATGGGTTCACGGGTCCACTAGGACAGCTATTGAGTCTTAAATACACCGTTTATGACGATGCAAATGAAAAGCTCTTTACTGTCGTCGACGGTGGTTTTAGTAACATGCCCAGGGTTGCGCTCATCATCGAACACAAGGAAGTTGCGGTGTTCGATTATGGCCTAAACAGACTTGAGATGAAGTGCGTAACGAACATACCGAATTACACAATAAAAGGTAACTTCCTATTTGGAGATTACGATATATTCAGTCAACGGGAAGTGAAGCTATCTTCAGTTAACGTCCTTCAATGTGATAAACAATCGTGCTTTAACATACAGGTTTTGGATAAAGCCGAATTAGCCGCCGCAATTGGAATACCCACAGCCATTGCCCTTCTGAGGGCTCGGATTGAAGAGCATCTCGAATAAATTGCAAAAAGCAGTTCGTAACAACATTCAGGAGCTAGATAGTTTTTTTCTGGCTCCTGAAGCTGTACTACATAGAGATGAAAATATATTGCGGCAAAGGGGCTGTCCCTTTGCCGCATTCGGTTACTTTCGACAGCCCTCTTTCCAAGCCTCGGCCGCAACCTTCCAGCGAAAACGCAAGTCGCGCTCGCGGTCGATGAACATGATGGCAAACGCGACAAACAGCAGCACGCTCGCCACGACGATGGCGTGCAGACCCATGCGCTCAATGCACCAATTGCCCAGCACGGCGCCAAACACAAAGGTAAAGATCACACCAAAGTACAGCAGGCCGTTTTCCAAAAAGCCGCGCTTGTGGGTAATGATGTAATCGTCCACGTTTTGCAAGGCATTACGGAGGTTGCCGATACACATGGTCGTGGCGATGCCGTGTCCATGAATCTTGCGGAAGCTCTCGACCTGCATACCGCAGGCAAACGAAGTAAGGCAGTTGGCGAGCAGGTTGTAACCGCCACCGGGGATAAAGCTCACGCCCAGCAAGATGACGGCTTCAAAGAACACCGTCACCTGGCGCCAGTGAATCACACTGCCAAACCGCTCGTGTACCAGGTCGGCAAGCATAATGCCCACAGCAAACGAAACCACAGGGAAGAAGTAACGCCCCGCAAGTGCCCAATTGCCCTCCGAGATGCTCACGCCCACGAGCAGGATGTTGCCCGTCTGCGCGTTGGCGAAAACATGGTCGCGCCCAATGTACGAATACACATCCATAAAGCCACCGGCGAGCGCCAAGATGATGCCCAGCTCAATGGACTCCGATATCTGTTTGGCACGCTGCATCGTCGTGCATCCTCCTTGTTGACGACCCTCTCGTGCGTTGGCGGAGACATAGCCGCCGTTCATACTGTAACCCATTGACAACATGGCGTGCGCGCGAGACGGGTTCTCCAACGCGCAGATACACAGTCTGGAAACAAACGGCGGGCGCGGCACCGACACCCGAGACCTCGTGTACTCCACCAGTCTTTTTAGCCCCGTCCTAAAAAGACTGGTTACAATTACGTGCAGCATACAAACACCGGGAGGGATCGTGGCAAAAAAGCCTCAGCACGCTCAGAACAACCAGCGCAGTCAGCAGGGCAAACAGGGCCAGCAGCGAAAGCGCGGCGGTAAGGCACAGGCCACAACCGTCAAGGCGACACCCGTCCGCCCCTGGCGTCCGGGCCGCGACAAGTTCCTCCCCGTCAGCCGCGCCGATATGGACGCGCGCGGCTGGGACCAGTGCGACTTTGTCTACATCTGCGGCGACGCCTACGTGGACCACCCTAGCTTTGGCATGGCCATCATCAGCCGCGTCCTCGACGCGCACGGCTACAAAGTGGGCATTATCTGTCAGCCCAACTGGACCGACCCCGCCAGCATCACGGTGCTTGGCGAGCCACGCCTGGGCTTTCTCGTCAGCGCCGGCAACATGGACTCCATGGTCAACCACTATTCGGTGACCAAGCACCGCCGCCATACCGACGCCTATACCCCTGGTGGCGAGGAGGGGCGCCGTCCCAATCGTGCCGTCACGGTCTACGGTAACCTCATCCGCCAGACGTTCAAGGACGCCCCCATCATCATCGGCGGCATCGAGGCAAGCCTGCGCCGTCTGGCCCACTACGACTACTGGCAGGACAAGCTCAAGCGCTCGGTACTGCTCGACTCGGGCGCCGACATCCTCATCTACGGCATGGGCGAGCACGCGATTGTCGAGATCGCCGACGCGCTCGACGCGGGACTGCCCGTCGACCAGATCACCTATATCAACGGCACCGTCTACCGCACGGGTTCGCTCGACGAGGTCTACGACTACGACCTGCTGCCCAGCTGGGACGACCTTACCGCCGACAAGCTCAACTACGCGCGCAGCTTTAACGTGCAGCAGCAGAATATGGACCCCATCACCGGTCATCGCCTGGTAGAGCCCTATCCCAACAGCGTCTATGTGGTGCAGAACCCGCCATCGGCGACGCTCACCACCGACGAGATGGACGAGGTGGCCGAGCTCCCCTACGCCCGCGATTGGCATCCCGACTACGACGCGGCGGGCGGCGTACCGGCCTTTGCCGAAATCAAATTTTCCATTAGCTCCAACCGCGGCTGTTTTGGCGAGTGCTCGTTTTGCGCCCTCACCTTCCACCAGGGCCGCGTACTGCAGATGCGCAGCCACGACTCGATCATGCGCGAGGCCGAGCTGCTCACGCGCGATCCCGAGTTTAAGGGCTACATCAACGACGTGGGCGGACCGACGGCTAACTTTAGCCGCCCGGCCTGTGACAAGCAGCTCAAGCACGGCGTGTGCAAGAACAAGCGCTGCCTGTGGCCGAGCGTATGCAAAAACATGGTGGTCGACGAGAGCGGCTACACGCAGCTGCTGCGCGACCTGCGCCAGCTGCCGGGCGTCAAAAAGGTCTTCGTCCGCAGCGGCATCCGCTTTGACTACACCATGGCCGACGCCTCGGACGAGTTTTTGCGCGAGCTGCTGGAGCACCATGTCTCGGGCCAGCTGCGCGTAGCGCCCGAGCATGTGAGCGACGCGGTGCTCTCCGTAATGGGCAAGCCGAGCCGAGCCGTCTACGACGCGTTCTGCCGCAAATTTGAACGCTTGAACCGCGAATACGGACTCAAGCAGTACGTGGTGCCGTATCTGATCTCGAGCCATCCTGGCTCGACGATGAAGGAAGCCGTGGACCTGGCCGAGGCCGTGCGCGACATGGGCTACATGCCCGAGCAGGTGCAGGACTTCTACCCCACCCCGTCCACCATGTCGACCTGCATGTACTACACCGGCGTGGACCCACGCACCATGCAGCCGATCTACGTGGCACGCGACGCGCACGAGAAGGCCATGCAACGCGCGCTCATCCAGTATCGCAAGCCCGAGAACTACAAGCTGGTGCGCGAGGCGCTGGAAAAAGCCGGGCGTCGTGACCTGATCGGCTACACCAAACACTGTCTAATCCGCCCCGTGCCGCCGCGCCCGGGTGAGACGTCTGCTGGCGGTGGGCATGGCACCGGCAAGAAAGGCGGCAAGCCGCACGGTGGCGCTGGCGGCAAGGGACCCAAAGGCAGCAAGGGGCACGGCGGCATGTCGCGTGCACAGAACACTGCCGGGCGCAACCGTGCAGCTCAGGGGCGTCAGGGCGCCAACGGAGGCGGGCGTCGCAACTAGGGCAGCGGCGCGCTCGCTGCGCCCATCCCACACGCGTGGCGCAGCGAGCGCATAGCCTCAACGAGGATGACGCCGGCGATAGCGACCGTGATTACCACGTCGAGCGGTGTGTTCACAAACCACAACAGACCCATCAGGTACGACCCGGCGTTAAAGGCAAAGTGCAGCAGGATCGTGTAGCGGAGCTTTCCGGTGGTCACGAGCACCCAGCCAAAGACCAGACCGGCGGCACCCGCATAGCAGCCCTGCACCCAGTTCATGTGCATAAAACCGAAGATTGCCGCCTGCAGCACAATCGCCGCGGCGATACCCCACGTGCTTGGTGCCGCCCAGGGCACCATGGCGCCCTCCTGCGCGCTCGCACGACGCCGGCGCTTCCAAAGCGGGCGGCACTGCGGATTAAACGCTCGTAGCGAAAACTCAAAAACAATGCCGCGCACCAGCAGCTCCTCGCAAAACGGAGCGCCGAGCACCGTGGTCAGGACGGCAAGAAGGTTGGTATCGCCCAAGCCTGTTTCCTCGACGAGCTCGCTATAGTCCGCCGCGACCTCGGGCAGCAGCGACAGCACGCCGTCGCATAGGTAGCTAATGACCACCTGCATGGATAGGCCGATCACGACAACGCATGCGATGCGCTTCCATGCAGCATTTGCTCCCCCGCCGAGCGGGCGTTCACCTTGCCGGCGCGCCATGAAGGAGCGGGGCCACAGATAGCGCCACCACAGCAGCGCCATCAAAAACGACGCCGTCTGAGCGGCGGCCTGAAACCATTGAATATCGAGATTGTCGATCGGGAAACCCGTCAGTGCCGACACGATGTCCAGCGCGGAGAACAAAACAATGCTCAGGGCAATATCGGCAGCGACGACACCAAAACAGGCAAGCGCCCAAACCAGCGCATTGAGCATGCCAACCTCCTCAAAACCCGGCACTTGGGGACAGTCATTGTTGATGAGAATCGGGCGCAGCGCCAAAAGCCCCGTTGGGCGAAATGTCGAACGGGAAGGTGCCGCAGCGATTGAACGCGGCGATAAACATGCGGATGGCGTTGGACGGCGTGGTGCCCACGAGCTGGGTTGCCGCCGCGAAGGCCGCCTTTTCCTCGGGCAAGACCTTCGCGACAACCGGGGTCATGTGTTCTGCCATGGCGCTTCCTTTTTGAAACGACGGTGGTGCGGATAGATGCGGGCCACGCGGCTGGGCGACGGGCTGTGAAGGCAACCCGATTGGCCCGCATCTGGAGTGTGTTTCTACGGCGTTGGTATTACTTGGTATTCCTAAGTATTACACCGCCGATAGAATACCACACCAGACCCCATGGGAGCGGAGGAAAACGAATCATTTTGTTGCTGAGTTAGTATTTAGAGCGTGATGATGTCCGAGATATCGAGGGCCTGAGCGTCGACGGCATCGTGCGTGGCAAGCAACAGCATGCGACCGTCGAGCAAGTCGAGCACGACCTCGGCGCATGCGTCGCGTGCAGCGGTATCTAGACCGGTAAAGGGCTCGTCCAGAATCACCGCGTCGCCTGGGCACAGCAGGGCTCGAGCAATCTCGACGCGACGGCGCTGCCCGCCCGAAAGCTCGGCCACGCGAGCATGCACATCGACCCCCGGCACCAGCAGGCGCAACAGGGCTGCAGCACTCGAGGCATCCACGCGCGCGTCGGCGCACACTAGCACGTTATCCAGGGCAGAGACGTCCTCGACCAGGCACATATCCTGAAACACCATGGAGCACGGCGCGCACTCCCCCGCCGCAAGGGCAAGGAGCGTCGACTTGCCCGCACCCGAGGCGCCCATCACACAGATACGCCCAGACGCGGGCACGTTGAGCACCAGTCCGGCGAGCGCCGGCGCCCAGGGCGCGCGATCGCCCACGGCGAGCGCAAGCTCCGCCGCAGCCCCGCCGCCAGCAGAGCCGCCCGCACGCCCATGCGCCCGCACGGCCGCACCCCACGCCACGGGCCCCGAAACCCGCAGCAGCCACACCAGCACGCGCTCACACGCCCACGAGGCGGCAACGACCAGCACGGTCCAAGCCAGCAGGTCGGCCGTCTCAATCAAAAGCTTCGCCTGATAGATGCGCTCACCCACGGTGCCCACCGCCATGCCGATCAGCTCGGCTGCCACACCGGCCTTCCAGCTCATGCCGATCACGGCACGCGCACACGAAAGCACAAACGGCAGGACTTCGCGCCAGGTGTGGGCGCAAAACAGTCGCCAGCCCCGCACGCCATGCAGACGAAACATCTGCTCCAGTGGCTTATCCACCTGCGACAAGCCTTCGACCAGTGAGAAATATACGCCCGGCAGCGCCATCAAAAAGACCGCCGCGATGCTCACACGTGCCGACCCCAGCCAAATGAGCAGCAGGACCACCACGCAGGCAACCGGTGTCGCCTTTACAAACGACAGCGCCGGAGCCACTAGGCGCGCAAACGCCCGCGACCGTGACGAAATCCCGGCAAGCACGCCGCCACACACCGCGGCAAACACCAGTCCGCCCAATATTCGCGCGCCCGAACCCGCCAAAATCGCCCAGGTACCGCCATCGCACACCAGGCGCAGCAGCGCCAAGGCAACAGCACCCGGCCCCGGCAAGATCAGCGGCTGCGCTACCAACGCCGCCACCAGCACCCACACGGCAAGCCAAAAGGCGGCAACGGCACCTGCTGCCGCCACCGCCTTCATACGCTCTGTCATTTGTCGAGCAAACGCATGCACGGGCTACTCCATGTAGTAAAAATCATCAGCCGGGAGCTTGCCGCCCACGGCGCTCGCGTCCGCATCGGCCAGCACCTGCAGGTACCCACCGAGCGCCGCCTTCATGTCCTTCCCCGTCTGGCACACGAGCATGCACCCGGGAATCGCCTTTTCGGCAATCGCGGCGTTATCCACGATGCCCGCATCGACCACGGCCTGGGCCCAGTCCGCCGGCGACGCGTTCACGGCCTCAACGCTCGCCGCGTGGCAGCTCAGGAATTCCGCCACGGCCTCGGGATGTTCCTCGGCAAACGTGCGGCGCACCACGGTCACGCCCGTCAGCAGGCGCGAACCCGTGTCACCTGCCAGCTCATCCCACACATCGGTCAGACTTACCGGAGCCGACAGCTTGCCTTCGCTCTTGGCGATGGCGGCGGTCTTGAACGGCTCGGGCAGCACGCCCACAGCAGACGGATCGGTAAGCAGGGCCGACAGCACCTCGGTGGGCTCGCTCTTAAACTCGAGCGTCACCTGGCCGGTCAGGCCCGCGCGCTCCAGCAGGTAGTTCATGACGTACTCCGGCGTGGTGCCCTTGCCCGTCATATAGACGGTATGGCCCGCCAGATCGCCAAACGAGGTCACACTCGCGTCGCCCGTCACAACGCTCAGCACGCCCAGCGTGTTGATGTCGATGACCTGCACCGCGCCCTCCGTCTTGTTGTAGAGCACGCTCGCCACGTTGGCGGGCACCAGGGCAATGTCGACATCGCCCTGAATGACCTTGGGCACGATCTCGTCGGCTGCGGCGCTGATCGCAAAGTCGAACTCGTTATCCGTCTCGCCGCTCGCCGCCTGGTCCATAAACCTCACCAGACCGATCGACGTCGGGCCCTTGAGCGAGGCGACGTGCACCTCGACCGGCCCCGCGGCGCCCGCAGCCCCGCCGGCAGCCGAGCCCGCGGCGGACCCGGCACCGGCAGACCCGCCACCACAGCCAACCAGCGCAAGCGACAACGCACCCGCGGCAAGCGCCGAGGCAAACCCCCGGCGCGTCATCTCAACAGTAAACGCGCGCATCGTTAGCACGTCCCTTCGTTAGGCATCGTCCATGCGTGATGGTCGGTGTGCAGCAGCTCCTCGGCCAGCGGCGAGAGTGGCTCGCCCAAGAACTCGCGGTAGCACGCCTGGACATCGGGATTCTCGTGCGAGAAGCGAATGTCCGCAGCGGCATCCAGGCCCCACAGCACCTGGCCGCGCTCAGCTGCCAGCTCGCAGCCGTCGTGGATGGGCTGACCGCCGCCACCGACGCAGCCGCCAGGACATGCCATGACCTCGACAAAGTCATAGCTCACGCAACCGTCGCGAATCGCGTCGAGCAGGCGGGCGGCATTGCCCAGTCCGTGCGCCACGGCGACGCGCACCCTGGTGCCCTCGATATCGGCCACTGCTTCCTTCCAGCCGTCCAGACCGCGCACGTCGGTGAAGAAGTCGGCGTCGGGGTTCTTGCCCGTCACCAGGTAATAGGCCGAGCGCACGGCGGCCTCCATCACGCCGCCCGTGGCGCCAAAGATCACACCCGCGCCCGTGCCAAAGCCCAGCGGCGTATCAAGCGGCTCCTCGGTAAGCGTGTCCACGCTCACGTGGCTCGCGCGGATCATGCGCACCATCTCGCGCACCGTCAGTGCAACGTCCACGTCGGGCGCGCCGCCCTCGCCCATCATGCTCGGCAGCGCACGCTCGGCCTTCTTGGCCGTGCACGGCATAACGGACACCACGAACAGACGCTCGGGCTCCACGCCCAGCACCTTGGCGTAGTAGGTCTTGGCGATGGCGCCGAACATCTGCTGCGGCGACTTTGACGTGGACAGGCTGTCGACAAACTCGGGGTAACGTGCCTTCACAAAGCGTACCCAGCCCGGGCAGCAGCTCGTGAACATGGGCCAGCCGTGGGTGTCGCCCTCGCCCTTGACGGCCTTCCCTAGGCGCTCGAGCAGTTCGGAGCCCCCCTCCATAATGGTGAGGTCGGCCGAGAAATCGGTGTCGAACACGTACTCAAAGCCAACGCGGCGCAGGGCGCAAGCCAGGCGCTCAACGGTGGCCTCCTCGCGCGGAATGCCGAGCTCCTCGCCCCAGGCGCTACGCACGGCCGGCGCAATCTGCACCAGTACGATCTTGTCGGGATCGGCGATGGCGTCGAACACGGTCTCGGTATCGTCACGCTCGCGCAGGGCGCCCGTCGGGCAATGCGTGATGCACTGACCGCACGCGACGCAATCGGTCTTGCCGATCGGCGCACGCCCGCGGGTGCCCACGGCGGTATGCGTGGCGCGGTTGGTCAGGTCCCAAATCCCTAAGCCCTGCACGCTCTCGCACACCTTGATGCAGCGCATGCATTTGATGCACTTGTCGTTATCGCGGATGATGGGGAAATCGAAGTCCCAGCCCTCGCGCGCCAGGTGCTGCTCGTACGGCAGATAGAAGATACCCAGGTCGTTGGCGATGGTCTGCAGGTTGCAGTTACCACTGCGCACGCAGCTCGTACAGCGCGAGTCGTGCTGGGACAGCAGCAGCTGCACGTTGGTGCGACGCGCCTCGCGGGCCTTGGGGCTGTTGGTGTGGACCACCATGCCGTCGAGCACGTAGTTGTTGCAGGCGGCAACCAGCTGGTCGCAGCCCTCAACCTCGACCACGCATACGCGGCAGCCGCCGATCTCGTTTAGATCGCGCAGGTAGCACAGGGTGGGAATCTGGATGCTGACGGACTTGGCCGCATCCAGGATCGTGGTGTGCTCGGGAACCACGACCTCGCAATTATCGATAGTGAGCTTGACCATGTTATGCGCTCCGTTTTCGGTGTTGTCGCTGACGGTGGTGTTGTTGGGCTCTACCATTCCAGGTTCCTCCCTCCGCGGAACGCGCCAAAGCCAAAGTGATCGCAACGCAGGCAGCGGCTCGCCTCCTGGCGCGCCTCCTGCTCGGTGAGACCCTGCTCGACCAGATCCCAATCGTGAATACGCTCGCCGGCCTCGCGCTCGCCCAGCTCGCAGCGGCCGCACTCATGCTTGCCCTTAAACTGGACGGTCGGCAGCTCGACCTCGAGCTTGATCTTGTGGTCAAAGCCCAGGTAGCGGTCGATATTTGCCGAAGCCACGCGGCCGGCGTTGATGGCACGGATGACGGTGGCGGGACCGGTCTGGCAGTCACCGCCGCTAAAGAGGCCATCGAAGTTGGGCACGGCGCCATCCGAATCGGTGACCACGCAGCCCCACTTACAAGCGATGCCCATGTCCTCAAACGGCCTGGAATCGATGTCCTGGCCAATGGCCACAAACACGCGCTCGCAGGGAATGACGCGCTCGGGCGTGGCGGCGGCACGCGGGGCCGGACGCCCACGACGGGGCTCGCCGATAATCTGCGGCTGCACGCGCAGGCCACTCACGCGACCTTCCTCGCCCGTCTCGATAGCGAGCGGGGCGGTCAACTCCAGCACCTCGCAGCCCTCGGCCTGGGCGCCGGCGATCTCGGCGTCCTGGGCCGTCATGTCGCAGATGCGACGGCGGTAGACGATGCTCACCTTTTCGGCACGGCAGCGCACGGCGGAGCGCGCCACGTCCATGGCCACGTTGCCGCCGCCGATGACGCACACGCGCTGGCCGCTCAGGTCGGGCAGCTCGTCGTCGCCGATGGCGCGCAGCATCTTGACGGCCGACTCCACGCCGAGCGCTTCCTCGCCCGGAAGGCCGAGCTTCTTATCGCTGTGGGCGCCAATGGCCAGGTAGACGGCATCGAACTCGTCGCGCAGGCGGGCAAGTTCCTCGCCGTTGACGGAGTGATCGAGCTCAACGTCGATGCCGGCGCTCAAGATCCAGTCGATCTCGGCCTGCAGGCGCTCGCGCGGCAGACGATAGCTGGGGATGCCATAGCGCAGCATGCCGCCCAGGTGGTGGCGCTGCTCAAAGATGGTCACCTTATGGCCCATCACGGCCAGGTAGTAGGCGCAGGAAAGGCCGGCCGGGCCGCCGCCGATCACGGCGACGCGCTTGCCGGTGTTGTCCACTACATGCGGCTTGTGGTCGTTGAGGTCACTGTGCTCGACGGCAAAACGCTTGAGGGCGAGGATGTTCATGGGGTCGTCGACCATGCCACGGCGGCAGTGCATCTCGCAGGGATGCTCGCACACCAGGCCGCAGACGAGCGGCAGCGGATTGTTCTTGCGGATGACCTTGACGGCGTCGGCATAGCGGCCGGCCTCGACCAGCGAAATGTACCCGGGAATGTCGACGTGCGCCGGGCAGCCCGAAACGCACGGGACGCGGGCCTCGCGGTCAAAGCCGCAGGAGTGCTCGCGGATGTGATGCTCAAAATCGTCGCGGAAGCCGCGAATGGCCGTGAGTGCCATGGCGCCAGCTTCGTAGCCGATGGCGCAGTCGCTCGAAAGGTAGATGGTGCGGGCGGTGCGCTCAATCAAGTTGAGCGCGGACTCGTCGGCGCGGCCCTCGAGCACATCGGCGAGCAGGTCGCTCAGCGCGCTCAGGCCCACGCGGCAGGGCGTGCACTTGCCGCAGCTCTGGGTGGAGCACAGATTGACGAGCGCTGCCGTAAACTCAACGGGGCACGGGGCGAGCGAACTCACCGCCAGACGGCGTCCGAGCGCATCGTGCAGGTCGTCCATGACGGCCTGAGCGTGGCTGCGTTCCATTACGTGCAGTCGAGCCATAAGATCCCCTCTCACATGGCAGCCCGGAGGCGAGGCCGGGCGAAGTTGCTACACGCACAACACTGACCTAAAAAGTTGTTAGGTCTCCATGCAGTTCGGCAGGCGGTATGAAATGTCACCCTCGGCGGTGAAATAGAACATTACCGCAGATAAATGCCATATTTGGTAAAACGCGTTACCAAATGACAATGCCCCGCCCACGCAATCACGTGGACGGGGCATTGCTCCAGGTATGCGGCCAGCGACCCTGTTGCTTTTACTTAAGCTCGGGCCAGTAACCCTTGTTAGCCTCGATCATGTCGTCGAGGACTTCCTTGGCAACCTTCATCGAAGGCACGGTCTTGTTGAGCGTAAAGGCCTTGAGCGCCTTCTCGTACGAACCCTCGATCGTAGCCTCGACCACGAGCTTCTCGGAGTTCAG
The DNA here is from genome assembly GCA_947001705.1 of uncultured Collinsella sp. GTDB lineage: Bacteria > Actinomycetota > Coriobacteriia > Coriobacteriales > Coriobacteriaceae > Collinsella. The sequence goes on along the minus strand of CAMQHT010000008.1, from coordinate 51,579 downwards.
CTGCTGCATCATAAGACCCTGCTGGAACAGCGGAATGTTGTCGCGGCTGATGACCTCGGGGCCGTTCTTGCCAATGTAGGCAGGCAGCTCGACCATGGCGTCGTAGGGCATGTTGGGGATAGCGCCCTTGTTCTCGCAAATGACCAGGAAACGCTGCTTGGTATCGTTCTTCAGAGCGATGGCCAGGTCGGCAATCCAGTCGCCGTGGCTGCCCGCATAGAACGTGCTCTCGTCGATCTCGCCCGTCTTCTCGTAATGGTCGATGCCGTCAAAGAGGTTCTTCTCGCGCGTCTCCTCAACCTCGTTTGCACGAGTGCGCTCGGGGTTGGAATGCTCGACGAACTCCTTCTGCTGCAGGTAGTAGTTCAGGTACGTGTTGGGCAGGTACTCCGGGAAGCACTCCATGATCTCGTACTCGCCCTTCCAGACGTAGTACCAGCTGCCCTTGGTGTGGCGGTTCTGCTCGGGGTGCTCGTCAGTGGCCTCCTCGGGCTTCTTGGACATCAGCGAGCCCATGCCCTTGAGGTACGAATCGGGCAGCAGAATCTCGTGCTCCTTGATGTACTCGCGCAGCTGCGGGAGCACCTCCTCGCCCTTGTGGCGGATCGAGGTGAACCAGCCAAAGTGGTTGAGGCCAAAGTAATCGTACTCGACATCCTTCTTGTCGATATCGAGTGCGGCGCAAACCACGTCGATGATCGCGATCGGCATGTCGCAGATGTTGATGATGCGAGCGTTGGGACGCAGCACACGGCAGCCCTCGGAGACGATGGCAGCAGGGTTGGAGTAGTTGAGAATCCAGTAGTCCTTCTTGGCGTACTTCTCGACGTCATCGATCAGCTCGACCATGGGGAAGATGGTGCGCATGCCGTAGGCAAGGCCGCCGCAACCGCAGGTCTCCTGGCCCACGCAGCCATGGCGCAGCGGAATCTTCTCGTCCTGCTCGCGCATGGCGTAGCCGCCCACGCGCATCTGGGCAAACACGAAGCTCGCGTCGGTAAAAGCCGTCTCCTTGTCGGTGGTCACCGTGAGCTTGATGTCCAGGCCGAGGTCCTCGTGCAGAATCCAGTCCACGAGCACGCCGATCTTGCGCTGGCGCTCCTCGTTGATGTCGTACAGACGAATCTCGTCAACGTCGAGTTCGTCCTTGCGCAGGGCAATGGACTTGACGATGCCGGGGGTAAAGGTGGATCCGCCACCACACAGAGTAATGATCATTGTTTACTGCTCCTTCTCAATTGCGTTTTCGACCTTGTCGCGCATCTCGGCGACCTTCATGCCAAAGATGATCTGGATATTGCTGCCGTTGCGGTTGATGCCGCTGTTGGGCACGTGGTTGATGAGGTTCTCATCGATGAGGTCCGGGTTCTTAACGTTCACGCGAAGACGCGTAAAGCAGTTCTCGAGCTCCTCGATGTTGTCCTTGCCGCCAAGACCTGCGACCAGGTCGGCAATACCTGCATCGACGCCCTCTGCGGGAGCTGCGGCAACAGCGCCCTGCTTCACCGCGACAGACGCGGCGGCCTCGCCCTCGGCAACGGACTCGGCGAGCTCGGACTCCTCCTCGCGACCAGGCGTGTGGAGGTTGAGCTTCTTAATAAGGAAGGTGAAGAGGAAGAAGTACAGCGCGGCGTTGACGACTCCGAGCACGAGCATCATCGGCCAGTTGGTCTTATCGACACCAAGAACCAGGTTGGAAACCACGATGTTGATGATGCCGCCTGCCGTCGAAGCGGGCACGGAGAGGACCTTGAGCAGGACCAGGAAGATACCGGAAAGAACCGAGTGAACGACAAAGAGCACGGGAGCGGCAAAGACAAAGAGGAAGTCCATGGGCTCGGTGACACAGGAGAGCACGGCGGTGATGATCAGCGGGATGATAACGGCCTTGGTCTTATCCTTGTTCCCCTTGTAAGCGGTGAAGATAAAGGCGAGACCGATACCGATGTAGGGCCACAGGTTGTTGAAGGTGTAGCTGTTGAAGTAGGTGCTATCAGAGAAGGGCTGGCCCGTCATTGCCATCTCGGCGACACGGATGGGATAGGCGCCGGCGATAACCTGATCACCCAGCGTCAGGGTGCCACCCACATCGGAGAACTGGAACGGGGTGTAGATGAGGTGGTGCAGACCGGTGGGAACGAGCAGCTTGTTGAGCATGCCGTAGATAAACAGACCAATGTTGCCCGATTCCTTAATGATGCCGGCAACGGAGGAGATGGCACCCTGAACCGGAGGCCAAACGATGCAGAAGCCCGCGCCCATGATCCAGGAAATGATGATCATGATCAGGAACGGAAAGCGAACACCCGAGAACATCGAAAGGGCAATGGGGAACTGCTTGTTCGAGTACTTGTTGAACACGGCACCGGTGATGCAACCAAGAATGATGCCGCCAAACACGCCGGTATCGAGCACCTGAATGCCCATAACGGTGCTCTGGCCGGTTCCGGTAAGGCCGAGCATGCCGCTCGCTTCGGCAAGAGAGCCGGTGGCGTTGAGCACGATGTTATTGGCCTGAAGGAACAGGAAGAACGACATCAGGACGATCAGCGAAGCATGGCCCTTGTTCTTCTTTGCCATGGCGCCGGCGATGCCCACGCAGAACAGAATCGAGAGGTTGTTGATGATAAACATCAGCGACTGATAGACAACGGCGCCCACAAGCTGGAACGGACCGGAGCCCAGTACGGGGACCACAGCGCAGATGGTCTTGTTGGTCAGAATGATGCCCACGATGAGCAGGATGCCGGCAACCGAGAGATACATCATCGGCTGAACGATCGACTTCGCGAACACCTCCAACGGCGCTTTGAAATTGAACTTCTTTTTTGCGGTCATAGCGGTACTCCCCTTCCTTTTCCGCAAATTGAGATAGGTGTGCCCTAGACAAGACCGTGAGCCTTGCCTTATATCAATCGATGTGTGGGCACGTTATGCCTAGAGACCAGGTTCTCCAAGCAGGTTAACAATGTGATATGCGAGATAACTCTTCTCGGCATCGGTAACGACAACGTTATAGGTAGACGCTAAGTGGTCGGCAATTGACTCCGCACACGAGAACGCCCTCGGATACGCCGTTTCATCGATACGGAACAGCGCGTCGCCATTGACCTGCCCCGCCGCGGGATCGAGCGCTCGCTGCGCAAAAAACTGCAGATGGCGAACGAAACGCTCGTAAGGCAACGAGGTGACGTCAAGGGTCGTGGCATAGTGCTCGGAAACAATCGCGAGCACGTCGCGAACAAGCTGGACCGAAACAATCAGACGGTCAGAGCGCTGCGGCATGGTGGCGTTGACGATATGCAAGGTGATGAAGCCCTGCTCCTCCTCGCTCATCTCGATGCCCAGGTAGTCCTTGATAATCTGAAGGGCACGGCCCGCGAGCGCGTACTCCTTGCGATAGAACTGCTGGATCTCGAGCAGCAACGGGTTCTCGCACGGAATGCCCTTGCGCTCGCGATCAAGGGCGAGGCTTATATGATCTGCGAGAGCGATGAGAATCTTGTCATTGATATCAACATTGAGCTCTCGACGAAGCATCTGAACGATGTCCTCGGAAATCACGAGGTTGACGGTGGGGATGGACTCTAAAAGATGTGCCAAGCGGTCAATCGTACGCGAATCCTGAGAAGTTCCCTCCTGCAACGCGTAGGTCTTTTCGACCGATGCCTCGTCGATGGCATCGCCGGCATGACGGCCAAAGCAGAGGCCTCGACCGATGACGATGAGCTCAGAGCCATCGTCCGAAGTGACCATTGCGACGTTGTTGTTGAAAACTCGCTTGATAACCACGGTACCCACCACAAGAATTTACTCGGAAAGCCAGACGACAGGCTCTTTAACAGCAACAGGGCCGGAAGCGTGCTCACGAAGAGTCGAGTTCTCCGAACGCTCGCACACGATAACGAAGACCGTGGGATCGAAGCCGGCGGCGCGGACCGCGTCGAAATCGACCTCGACGAGGGGCTGGCCCGCGTCGACATGGTCACCCTGGGCAACAAGCGCATGGAAGCCCTTGCCCTCAAGTTTAACAGTGTCGATTCCGATATGCAGCATCACCTGAGCAGAGCTGTCGTCGGACATGATGCCCAGCGCGTGCTCAGTCGGAAACAACGCCGCGACGGTGCCGGAAACAGGAGCGCACACCGTTCCCTCTTGGGGAACCACGGCAACGCCATCGCCCACGGCGCGGCTGCTAAAAGCGGGGTCATTGGTATTTTCTAGATGAACAAGCTCGCCGGAAACGGGAGCGAGGATTTCGAACTCGGAAGCTGCAGTCTTCTGCTCATCTGAACCGCCCATCAGGCGAGAAAAGAAACCCATGGTGGCATGTCCCTTCATAAATATAGCCCAACCAAAATCAAGCGAATGCATCCATAGAGACACACCCGTTCAAAGACTTTGGTTAGGCCCACGTCCGAGGGACTCGGTAACCTTCCGCATTTCTTTTTACGGGAGTTATTGTAGACAAGCCCAAAGCCAGAACAATCATTATGACCGGTGAGCGGTATTTTTTCTTCGATAAACGGTATTTAGGCGGCACTTAGGGGCGTTCCTTTCCCGCCGGCACTCGGGGACACTCCTCACTCTGGTGCATTGGGGACAGGTTTGTTTGCACCAGGTTGGTGCAGATTAACCTGGCCCCATTGCACCAATTTCGTATGCGCTAGACAAAGAGCTCGCATTCCTTCCGCACGACGCAAACCTTGCTCAGCATCTGGGAAACAGCGGATAGCTTGTTGGGATCAAGCTTACGAGCGCCTCGCGGGCATACGGCAATGCAGCGCATGCAGGAGATGCACGCCTCGCCAGCTGCTCGTTTGGGGTCACCCTTGTCGATAGCACAAACGGGGCACGCCGCGGCGCATGCACCGCAGGAGACGCAATCCTCTGTTGCCTCGGGTGCCATGCGGTGACCTCTGGCTTGTTTATAAGGACGATTGCCGGGAATAGAGGGCTCGGATGCATCCTCAGCCAACAGCTTTTGCTGAATTTGCTGCGCAAACTCTGCGAGCTGCGCCGCATCCTGCGCATCCGGACGACCGGCAGCAAACTGTCGCGCAATGGAATGTTCTGCAATGGCTGCAACTGCCGCGATTACCTGGAATCCCGCATGCTTCGCAACGTCCTCCAGCTCTACGAGCGTGTCCTCAAACGCGCGGTTTCCGTAGACGCACACCAGAACGGCCCGCGCTCCGTTGCCGTGAACCATGTTCAGTCGGTCGACCGCCACGGCAGGGACTCTGCCGGCATACGCTGGCACGGAGATAACAGCCACGTCGTCCTCAGTCATCGAGACAGCGCTGAAATCTAGCCCGCTATCGGTCAGATCGACGGTAACGGTCTTTTTGTCCAGCGCCCCGGCCACAAGGCCAGACACCTTCCGCGTTCCGCCCGTCGGACTAAACACAATTTCGAATACGCTCATCGAGGCACCCCCCCCTACGCCTGGCAACGCGTCAAGCCGTTTTCACATTCAGACAGAGTATACGGCGCGTGGGATCCCCGTTTTGGTGCACCAAACACCCCAATGCGCCCACCCTGCGCTGTCTGCCTCTTCGTTTTGCATAAATTACGGTACAGATTGTATATATTTACGGGATATCGCCGCGTTCTCCTGAGGTACCCCATCCTGGCCCGTGCAAAAAACGGAGTATTCTGCAACGTGACCGCGCCAGCACCGCCGCGGGTGGGCAAAACTGTAGGGCGCCGTATCGTTCTAAGTCCCGACATGGCGAGAATGACGCGCCCCTGCTCCGGAAAACGGCGAAATCTGACTCGGAACGCTCGCTAGGGATATCCGAGGGCCACCGTTGGCGACGTCGAATCATATGCAGACAACTCGAACTGCAGAATACTCCAAAAAATGCACGGCGCACCCCATAGGACCCATTGCTGCATGGCGGAAAATAGGTCCTCAGCATCCCCCAGATGCATTCCCGAGAAAATCACGTTTGAATTAGCGATGGACACGGCAAACAAAAGGGCCCGAGCGTTGTTTGCTCGGCCCCTTAGCTTGTCTCACGCTAGCGCGCGATGCGCATCTTACTTGCGCTTGCCGCCGCCGTCACCGGGGCGACGGGAGCTGCCGCCGCGCTTGCCACCACGGCTGTTGCCATAGCTGCCACGGTTATCGCGACCGCCGGCACGGCCGCCACGGGAGCCGGTCTGGTTGCCGCCACGCCCGCCACGATAGCCGCCACGACGCTCCTCGCGGGTATCGTCGTAGTTGCGCCAGTCATCGCGACGATCGCGGCTGGCACGCGGGTCACGACGATCGCGCGACTCGTTAGAACGACCAGCGCCGCCGCGGCCGCCATTGCCGCGAGCACCCTCGCGACGCTCGCCGCCGCGGCTACCGCGCTCTTCAAAGCGCTTGCCGCCACGGGACTCGCCGCCGCGGGTGCTACGCTCACCACGGCCCTCGCCGCCGCGGCGCTCGTCACGGCCACCGCGCTCGTCATCACGACTGGAACGACGGTGGTCGCCCGCACCGCGCTTGCCACCGCGCGAACCGCGGCCCTCGTCCTCGCGCTCGACACGACGACGGCCACCGCGATCCCCATCCTCGCGACGGCGGCGATGCGCCTCGCCCTGGAACTGCTTGGCACGACGCTCGGCACGGTTACCGCGCGGGGCCTGCTCGACGGCAGCGGCACCGCCGCGCTCCTCGGCAGCTACCTCGCGGGCCACGCTCTCAACAGCCTCGTCTACGCGAGCCTGAACGCCCTCGCGCACGCGGGTCTTGCCGCCGCGCTTGGGACGGCTCGGACGCTCGCCGTCGCCGCGGCGCTCGTCGCGACCGCGGTTGGAACGACCGGCAACATCGCCGTAATCGTCGCCGTTGCGCTTGCCGTCGCGACGCGCCTGCTCAAGCTTCTTCTTGCTCTTGGACTTGCCGCGCTTGGTCTTCTTCTTCGCCTTAAAGGCCGCAGGGTCGCGCTCGGGATCAACCGCGGGCGGGTTGGGACCCACGTGCAGGTCGCCGGCCTCGTAGATGTCGGCGGTCTTGTCCATGAGCTTCTCGATCTCGTAGAACTCGTCCACGTCCTGCTCGGTCACAAACGTGATGGCCCAGCCCAGCTCGCCGGCGCGGCCCGTACGGCCAATGCGGTGGATATAGTCAGTCGGCTCGGCCGGCACGTCAAAATTCACAACGTAGCGCACGTCGCTAATGTCGATGCCGCGGGCGAGCACGTCGGTTGCCACCAGCACGTCGACGGTGCCGTCGCGGAAGGCCGAAAGGGCACGCTCGCGCTGGGCCTGGCTGCGGTTGCCGTGAATCGCGGCGGCCTTGATGCCCTTACGCTCCAGACGACGGCAGCAGCTGTCGGCGCGGTGCTTGGTGCGCATAAAGACGATAGTGCGCTCCGGACCCTCCTTCTTGAGGAACTCGGGCAGCAGGTTGTTCTTGGCCTCTATGGACACCGGGAACACAAACTGGTCGACGGTGTCGGCGGTCGACGTGGCGGGCGCGATCTCCACGCGAGCCGGGTCGCTCACCAGGTCGGTGATCTCGCCCACGGCCTCCTCGTCGAGCGTCGCCGAGAACAGCAGCGTCTGGCGCTCGGCCGGCGTCTCGCGCACAATGCGGCGGACGGCGGGCAAAAAGCCCATGTCGAGCATGCGGTCGGCCTCGTCGAGTACCAGCACTTTGACCTCGCCCAGGTGGCAGGCACCCTGCTCGATCAGATCGACCAGACGGCCCGGCGTTGCGACCAGGATGTCGCAACCGTACTTGAGGGCAGCGGTCTGGGGCTTGTAGCTCACGCCGCCCACGACGGTCACGGCAACATGGCCGGTGACGTCGGCGATTTTGCTCGCGACCTCGTCGATCTGCTGGGCAAGCTCGCGCGTAGGGGTGATGACGAGCATCACGGGGCCGCGGCCGTTGCCCTCGGGCTTTTTAGCACCGCGACGACGGTTGCGGCCGCTGCGCTCGCGCACAGGCTTGGGCGGAGCGATGTGCTCCAGGTTGTTCATGGTCGGCAGCAAAAAGGCGGCCGTCTTGCCGGTGCCGGTCTGAGCGGCGGCAAGCAGGTCGCGGCCTTCGAGCACCACGGGGATCGAGCCGGCCTGCACGGGCGTCGGCGCCGTGTAGCCCAGGTTCTCGATAGCACGAAGCATCTCGTCCGAAAGTCCCAGCTCGTCAAAGGCGGGCAGGCTCTCGGTAGCGGACTCGACGGCCTGGGCAGCATTGGCCTCATCGGCGGCATCGAAGGCAGCCTGGGTCATGGCCTCACGGGTCTCGTCCAGGATCTCGGCGTCGGTGACGTCGGATACAGAATTACGCATATGTTGTTGTTCCTTATCTGCACGCGCAATGGGCACGGCATGCGGCCGCGCGGGCGTGCTTGGTAGTGCGCTAATACATACAAAAACGGGTGCGCACAGAGAGGACGTTGCTCAGCACGCTGGCGATCGCTTTGGCAGCCCTATCGCGCGCCGTCCAGACGCAGCAGCTCTAAGCGATGGAGCAGATTCGCCGCGGGTTAGTATACCCGTACTCCGTATGCCCCCACGTAAACCACAGATGACGGAGCAGGTCTGGGCCAATTGTCTCAATCTGTAACATCAACAGGGCAAATCTTCCTCTACGTGTTACAGATCGAGACAAACGGTCGACACGGTTCACAAACGTCTCAATCTGTAACAGTTACCGAGTAAAATCGGTCCTAATTGTTATAGATCAAGACAGAGGGGGATTTCCGTCCGGTCCAAACCAAATCTCTCAGTCTTCCTGCAATTTCGAACATGTGGCCTATAATGTTGCTTTGGTTACGCTACATATTGCGCATCCATTTAATACGTCGCCCACCGGGGGCCATTAATTCCTATCGCCTTATTGGCTAGGAAGCAATCAAAGGAGGTATCCGTGGCAGCAGAGACGCCTTGCTCGGTCCTCTATAACGATATTCGCTCGTTCGGCGGTCTTAAACATCTCGAGATCGCCCGAATGCTCATCAATGGAAACTCTTATCTCGGCAGTACCCTGCTCAAGAAATGCTCTTCCAACCGCTCGTATCTCACCCGTTACATCGTCCATCGCGAGCCTGACCAGTGCGCGCCCGCCATCTACAGCGACTTTGCCGTCACCACGCTCAATCTTTCCGCGGCAATCTGCAGCAAGCTCGGCAGCGGCGAGTCCGCCTATCAGGCAATCGCCGAGCACTATCGCGGCCCGGCCGCCAACGAAATGATGTCGGCTCTCGCCAGCTACAAGTTGGACAGCCGCCTATATGCAAATGCCCTCAATCGCATCGACAACTTTGACGGCAATGCCGTGCGCGAGAAGAGTACGCTTTACCTTATGCTCTTTGTGGCAACGGGGGCGCTCGCTGACCCCATCCAAGGCGTGGCCACCGTCGAGCGCTTTTGCGACAGCAAGACAGGCGGGCACTTTGGCACCACCGAAACTACCGTCGGACGTGGCTTTATGAGCAGCCTGGAGCAGCCGCGCACTGTCGCCCCCAACCTCGGTCTGCTCAGAACCCATGCCGACAACTGCGCCGACATGCAAATCCATCCCCTCACACGCGATCCGCGCGGCACGGTAATTGGGTCCTTGCCCAAAACTTCGCCCAGCATCACCGATGTAGGCGCTGATGCATCGCGCGAGCATCTCCGCATTTGGCTCGAAGGTGGACGCTGGTACGCCCAGGGCCTTGGGTCGACCAACGGCACAGTGCTCGAATCGGGCGCGGGCGACGGCGATATTGTGATTGAGCCGCCGCGCGACCAACGCGAGCCCGGCAAGATCTATCCCCCAGTGGAAATCGAAAACAGCGACAGGCTCCATCTGGGTCTCTACACGACATTCCTTGTCATTGTGGACTAGCGCGGACGGCGATCGAAAGACGGTCGCCGTCCGTCTTTCGTCTTCTACCTTCTGCGTCGTAAACGACAATACTCAGCGGTATACGTGGGCAGTGTGGCTATCATGGTACTTTACCGATATCCACACTGCCCACGTATACGCGCAGCAACCCATGCTAGACAAAGGAACGCCATGGATACTACCGATAGCGCCTATGGCGACAAACTCATCCGTCTTGACACGTTCGACACCGCCGTGGCGGTCGACCCCAGCGCCGAGGACGACGCCAAGCGTCGGTTTATGACGCTTATTCTCCAGACGGCCCACCGCAACAACGGCAACATCGGGCACGTGCTGCGCGCGACCAACACGAGCGGCGAGGTCTTTGCCGTCAAGCTACTCAAGGACAACGCCATCCTTTCCGGCCAAGCCCCCGACCGCTCCGCCGAGCAAGCGGCCGCTCACCTGGCCAACACCGCCGCGCTGTTCGAGGAGTATCGTCATCTGTGTACCGTCTCGCACCTGCGCGGATTTCCGCGCGTCTATGGCTACGGATCGTGCGAGGATGACCCACTTATCCTCATGGAGTGGGTCGAGGGCACCTCGCTCAAGCAGGCGCTGCCCTTGCTTCCGCACGACGCCTCGGGCGGGCTGACCACCCAGATGGTCGCCGCCGTCGGAAACGCCGTGCTTCGCGCGCTCTTGATGACCCAAGGCCTCGTGAATCCGGTCATCCATCGCGACCTGTCGCCTGCCAATATCATGTTCCGCACCACCAGCCGAACGCTCGAGCAGCAGATTGCCGATTGCTCCTTTGACCCCTGCCTCATCGACATGGGCTCCGCGACCATGGCACTCGGCGACGACACAATCACCCGACGTGCCGACATTTGGCGTTTTGCCACACCCGCATATGCCGCGCCCGAGATGCTCACGCAGGATATCGAAGGCATCGCGGCCCTTCGCCGCTCGCCCGCGATCGACGTCTATGCGCTTTCGAGCATTCTGTACCAGCTCTACAGCGGTCGCAAACCGTTCGATGTCGAGTCGACGGGTGCCGCGGCGACCGGCTCGTTCTACCTCATAAAGACCAAGACCAAACCGGCGCCGCTCGAGCCGCGCTGCGAGGGCGACAAAGCGCTTGTCCAGATCATCATGAAAGGCATTTCGGTCGAACAGGGCGATCGCCCTACCGAGCAGCAGATGCTCGAGGTGCTCTCGACATACCTCCCCGCTGCAGAATCTGAGGACCGCGAGGGTGCAGGAGACGAGGCCGCAATTGATATCGATTCTGGCACGCACCTTAAGGTCGACGTCGCCGGCGAGCGCGCGCGAGAGATCTTGGAGCAGGCCCGGCACGACGCCATGACCCGCCGTCGCTTTATTATCGGCGGCGTCGTTGCGGTCGTTGCGGGGCTCGGCGTCGTTGGCGCGGCAACCCATGGCTTTGGCATCCCCGACTACCTGGGCGGCATCCGCGGTTCGCTTGACGACTACACTTGGGACCAGCTGCAGGAGATTTCGCTCAAGATTAAGGCCGCCGAGACCCGTAGCGAGGCACGCGAGATTGCCAAGCGCTACCACCTGCTCGACGTTGATGGGCATATCCCCTATCCGTGCACCAAGCGTGTGAAGCTCGCCAACGGGCTGGAGGTCGGCGCTCAGCTTGTGGGCATCCGCCACGATGAGCTTCTGGACGGGACGGGCAAGGCCGGGCTGACGTTTATGTTCGACGCGGGTATTGCCGAGCGCGATGCTGCGACTGAACCGCCGAGCGCCGGCTGGGCAGATTGCGAGCTGCGGGAATGGCTCGACGGCGACGGCCTTAAGCTGCTGCCCAACGAGTTGCGCGCGCTCATTAAAGGGGTCAAGAAGGTCTCGAACAATGTGGGCGCCGCCAACAGTGCATCGTGTCTGAGCGAGTTGCCCGCAACCCTTTGGCTGCCCGCCATGGTCGAGCTGTGCGGTACGCAACCGCCCGATTCGTTTGCCGAGGGCTATCACTACCTGGCAGACATCTACAACGGCGAGGGCAAGGAGTATCAGCTCTTCCGCGAGCTCAAGGTGAGCCCGTATTCCACGAACGAGACGATGGTCCGCCAGTGGAAGGGCAAGGACACCTGCTGGTGGGAACGAACGGTGAGTCCCGACACATCGGAGAGCGAAGGCACGCTCTATATGAACCGTGTGGGCTACGACGGCGACGTCTTTACGTACGCAACGCCTGCGGAAAAGCCAAGCAAGCGAACCTGCGTGATCCCCGGGTTCTGCATCTAGGGAGCGGGCGTCTTGCCGTGACGGGACTCCTCCCCGGCAATTGTCTCGATCTGTAACACCAGCTCGGCAGATACAGGTCTAGATGTTACGGAACGAGACAAAACCCCAACCCCGCGAGACAACATCTCAATCTGTAACAGTAAGGGGTTAAAACTTCTCTAGATGTTACAGATTGAGATGATTGGTTGGGACGGCCACCGATTGAGCAGCCGCCCTCATCTGTAATGAAAAGTCATACATTCCAACCATTACTGGACACCCCCAGGGGGTATGGGTGTATAGTATCAGCAGGTTAACAATTCCAACAGCGAACCACAGAAAGGAGAAGCCATGGCTCAAGATAAGTTCGACGTGGGTGGCATGACATGCGCCGCCTGCCAGGCGCACGTGGATCGTGCCGTGAGCAAGCTCGACGGCGTCGAGAGCGTCGCGGTCAATCTGCTCGCCGGCTCTATGCTGGTGGACTACGACCCCGCGCAGGTCACCCCCGACGACATCTGCACCGCCGTCGATCGCGCTGGCTACTCGGCCTCACCCGTCAGCACGGGCACCGACGCCGCCCAAAGCGGCAGTACGCAAGCCAGGTCCGGCGCCGCCCATATGGAGTCGCCCACCAAAAAACTGGAGGCCGCCGCCTCTGCCATGCGCACTCGTCTCATCGTCTCGATCGTATTCCTCATCCCACTGTTCTACATAGGCATGGGGCACATGCTTGGCTGGCCGCTGCCCGGCATTTTCACCGACCATACCCACAGCATGACGCTCGCCCTCACCGAGCTCGTCCTGCTTATCCCCATCGTCTATGTCAACGACGCGTACTTTATCAACGGGTTTAAATCGCTCGCGCACGGCGCGCCCACCATGGACGCCCTTATTGCCGTGGGCGCCACCGCTTCCGTCGCCTGGTCGTTCTATGCCATGTTTATCATGGCCGACCAGCTGGCCGCCGGGCAAATCCACGAGGCCATGATGACGAGCATGGGCAACCTGTATTTTGAGAGTGCGGGCACGATCCTGTCGCTCGTCACCGTGGGCAAATACCTCGAGACACGCAGCAAATCCAAGACCGGCGGCGCCATCGAGGCGCTCATCGACCTGGCGCCCAAGAGCGCGACCGTCGTGGCAGAGGACGGCACCGAGACCACCGTCGACGTCGACAGCATCCTTCCCGGCCAGGTCCTGCGCGTACGCCCCGGAGAGTCCATCCCCGTCGATGGCGTGGTGCTCGAGGGCAGCTCGGCCGTGGACGAGAGCGCGCTCACCGGCGAGTCCATCCCCGTGGAAAAGACCGCCGGCGACACTGTCAACGCGGCCACGGTCAACCGCACGGGCTCGTTTACCTTCCGCGCCACGCGTGTGGGCGCCGACACGTCGCTCGCCAAGATTATCCAGCTCGTCGAGGACGCCAACGCCACCAAGGCGCCCATCGCCCGCATGGCCGACAAGGTCGCCGGCGTGTTCGTGCCCGTGGTGTTTGTAATCTCGGTCGTGACCTTTGTAGTGTGGATGGCACTGACCGGCAGCATGAACGAGGCGCTCACCTCCGCCGTGGCCGTGCTGGTGATCAGCTGCCCGTGCGCGCTCGGCCTGGCCACGCCCGTCGCCATTATGGTGGGCACCGGCAAGGGCGCCGAGATGGGCATTCTGTTTAAGAGCGCTGAGGCGCTGGAGAACCTGCGCAGCGTGGGCACCGTGGTGCTCGATAAGACGGGCACGGTCACCCGCGGCAAGCCGGCCGTGACCGACATTGTGGTTGTCGCGCGCGCCGACGGCTCGCCCGCTATGAGTGAAAAGGCGTTACTGAAGCTCGCTGCCGCGCTGGAGCGCTCGAGCGAGCACCCGCTGGCCGAGGCGATCATGGCCGAGTGCGAGTCGCGCGGAATCGTGGCGCGCACGGTCGAGGACTTTGCCGCCGTGCCTGGACGAGGCGTTACGGCGCGCGAGGGACAAAACGTCATCGCTGCCGGCAACGTGCGCCTGATGGTCGAGCTGGGCGCGAAGGTGCCCGCCGGCCTTGCCGAGCAATTTGCCGCCGAGGGCAAGACGCCGCTGTTCTTTGCCAAGAACGGCGAGCTTGTCGGCACCATCGCCGTGGCTGATGAGGTCAAGGAGACGAGCGCCGAGGCCATCGCCGCGCTCCGCAAGCTCGGCGTCGATGTGCGCATGCTCACTGGCGACAACCGCGTGACGGCCGAGGCCATCGCCCGCCGCGTGGGACTGAGCAGCGAGCAGGTCATCGCCGACGTCCTCCCCGCCGACAAGGAACGCCACGTGCGCGAACTGCAGGATGCGGGCGGCAAGGTCGCCATGGTGGGCGACGGCATCAACGACTCCCCCGCCCTGGCGCGCGCCGACGTGGGCCTTGCTATCGGCACCGGCGCCGACATCGCCAAGGAGGGCGCCGACGTGGTACTCATGCGCAGCGACCTCATGGACGTCGCCCGAGCCATCGAGCTTTCACGCGCCACGATCCGCAACATCAAGCAGGACCTGTTCTGGGCACTGTTCTACAACGGCATCGGCATTCCGCTGGCGGCGGGCGTGTTCTTCCCGCTCACCGGATGGCAGCTCTCGCCGATGTTTGGCGCCGCGGCCATGAGCCTGTCGAGCGTGTGCGTCGTAAGCAATGCGCTGCGCCTGCGAACCTTTAAGCCTAAAGTGGCAAAATAGGCTCACTATTACGTCCATTTAGAACGGGTTTTCCAGGTGCCAGAGATTGACCTGAAAGAGGAGCGACGCGTACTTCGGTACGCGAGCGACGGCTTGAAGGTCAAGGTCGGGTGCCTGGGAAAGCCGACACAACAGAGAGGAATACCGATGCGATACACAATCAAGACTTCCGGCCTCATGTGCGGCCACTGCGACGCCACCGTCGAGACGGCGTTGCTCAACGTTGCCGGCGTGACCGACGCCGATGCCGATCACGAGACTCAGACCGTCCAGGTGGAGTGCGCCGACACCGTGACCGCCGAGCAGCTCGCCGCCGCTGTCGAGGCCGCGGGTGAGAAGTTCCACGCCCTTTCGGTGACCGCCGCGTAACGACCCGCACGTACCCCCCCCCGACCAGAAACGAGGACCCGCCATGATGGCAGACCACAAATCGGTAACCCGCATGCTCAAGACGGCACGCGGCCAGATCGACGGCATCTTGCGGATGGTCGATGAGGACCGTTACTGCGTCGATATTTCCACGCAGCTCATGGCAACGCAGGCGCTCATTGCGCGCATCAACGCCGACGTGCTCAAGGCGCATATCGAGGGCTGCGTGACTTCGGCAATCGAATCGGGCGACGAAGACCTCAAGGCCGCCAAGCTCGCCGAGATCGAACGCGTCGTCGACAAGCTCTCCAAGTAATTGGGGCATTGGGGACGGACTGCTTTGCACCTTCTTGGTGCATCGGGGACAGGTATGTTTGCACCACCTTGGTGCAGATTGACCTGTCCCCCTTGCTCTAAATCGGGTATAAAGGCGTGCAGCATATCGAACGAAAGGCAATTTGCATGAATGACTTTATGAAGGGCCGCAATGGCGCCGATGAGCTCACCATCGTTATGGGCTTTGTCGGCATCGTCATCGCGATGATCGGATCGATAGCCCATATCCAGTGGCTCAGCTGGATTGCCATCGCCGTAATCGTGATTGGCGTGCTGCGCGGCCTGTCCAAAAACATCGACGCACGTCGCAAGGAAAACGCGGACTTTGTCGCCGCGACCGCTAACGTCCCCGGCCTGGGCAAGTTCGTAGCGAGCTTGGGTAGCGGCGCCGCGGCTGCCAACGCCTCGCGCACGGCCGGTACCAGCAAGGAAGACTTTGAGCGTGCCAAGCGCACGGCCAAGAAGATGTGGAAGGGTCGCAAGACCACAGCATACCTCAAGTGCCCCAACTGCGGCCAGATGCTCTCCGTCCCCAAGGGCAAAGGCAAGATCCGCGTCACCTGCCCCAAGTGCCACGCCAAGATGGAAACCCGCTCCTAACGCCCGCACGCGGGACAAATTAATCAGGTTTGTTTGTCCCAAATCTTAAGTATTTGTTCGATAAAAAAGCTGAGGCCTCGTGTTGAGACCTCAGCTTTTTGCATGCGGCAACGGAGCTGCCCCTTTGTCACATCTACGCCACACCGTCGCGGGCCAGCTCCTCAGCCAGCGCTTCGGCAGGCATGGCCATAATCGCGTCGAGCTCGGCGTCCACCTCGGGAATACGCTTCACCTTGAGCTTGCGTACCAAATCACCGCGACACATCACATGCGTCGGCTCACGCAGAGCGCACAGGTCATCGAGCGGATTCTTGCGCGTCACCAGGATATCGGCGGCCTTGCCGCACTCGATCGTACCGGTCTCGCCGCCCAGCCCCAGCAGCTCGGCGTTGACTTGCGTAGCCGTATGCAGCGCGAAGGCGTTGCTCACACCGACATACTTGGCAAAATAGGCCACCTCACGCCACATGTCGTACTGCGTCACGAACGGGCAGCTTGAGTCCGTGCCCAGGCCCACCTTAATGCCAGCTTCCAGCGCGGCACGGGCGCTCTCGATGATGCCCGAGCACACGATGTCGCCGTTCTTCTTTTGTGTATCGGTCGAATGGGTCTTTTCCGGGTCGAGCAATACAAACGGCAGCGCCGGGCTGATCGTGCAGGTCACGCTCGGCGCGCGTCCCTCGAGCTGTGTGCCCGCGGCGCCGCGATACAGCTCCAGGATCTCGGGCGTCATCGGGGCACCGTGCTCGATCGTGTCGACCCCGGCCTCAAGCGCGGCCTTCACGCCCTCGGTGCTCTCGACATGAGCCATAACCGGCAGGCCCACCTCGTGCGCCGCCTTGCACGCCGCCGCGGCAACATCGATCGGCATGCGCAGCACGCCCGGCTCGCCAACTTCGGTCGCGTCGAACACGCCACCCGTCACGAACAACTTGATGACGTCGGCACCACGAGCGTACAAGTCGCGCACCTGTTCGGCCGCCTCGTCGGGCGTATTGGCGACCTGCGCGAACAGCCCCGCGCCGTGGCCACCCGGCACTGTAACGCCCGTTCCCGGCGCTACCAGACGCAGACCCTGATACTTGCCGGCATCGATAGCATCGCGCACGGCGATGTCGGCAAACAGCGGGTCACCCGCACCGCGCACCGTAGTCACGCCGCTTGCCAGCTGCTGTTGGGCGCTGCCTTTGAGGATGTGGCGAACGATGGCGCGGCCCACGGGATTATCGAGCTTCTTCATAAGTGCGCCCGCATCGCCGGCCGAGACAGGCTTGCCCGAGCCGCACAGGTGCACATGCATATTGATGAGGCCGGGCATGAGGTACGCGCCGGCCAGGTCGATGACCTCGGCACCTGCAGGCGCCTGCGCCACAGCACTCGGTCCCACCCACGTGATGACACCGCGCTCAACGGCCACGGCCATATCGGGTTGCGGCTCCATATGCTCCGAGCCATCCAGAATGGTCGCATTGATAAACAACGTAGAACGATCGGCAGACGCCATATCGAGCTCCTCCCCCTCAGAAAACTTGAACATCTGTCCATTGTTATCCAGTGCAGCCCGATTGCCACAGACATATCGGTTAACGGAGGAAAGAGGGGATGTGGGGGACGGAATACGTTGCAGTCCCACCCCAGCGACACCAGGGAAATGTCTCGATCTGTAACAGGTACAGGGTTATTGGGCCCCTTGATGTTACAGATCGAGACATTCGGTCGACGTTTCACCGGCTTGTCTCGATCTGTAACAATTACGAGCTCAAACAGCCTCTAAACGTTACAGATCGAGACAAAACCTCTCAGCGCCCATACCACTGGCATCTCCACTCCTCAGCCAATTCAGCCTGCCGAGGAATACCAGCCAGCCTCATTTTCTCGACCAGCTTCCCCGGGTCTTTGAGTTCGTTAAACGTAAACCGAAGCACCTTATGCCCGAGCATTGTCAGATGAGATTCCCGCTGACGCTCTGTCACGAATGGGTCGACCGACTCCCGACCCTCGCCGTTCTGCAAGGTATACTTCCCCTTTCCGTCGAGCTCGCCGATGACACATGTTCCGTCCTCGAGCCGCCAAAAATAGTCGACACGAAACACCTGGCTCGGATCGAGCGGGTCGCGAAACTCCACCTGCAACTCTGGCACCGGAAAACCGTATGCAATAAAGAACGCCCGAAAACGAGACTCGCCGCCGTTTTCGGACAGCCCGTCCGCATACGACGCGATCACCTGCGCTCTGCGATACCCTCGTCTGCCCTCGCAATCGGAGCGGAGGCGCTCGCACAGACCATCGTGCGATACGCCTCTTGCCCTCAATGCAGAATCGGCAATCGCCAACCCGTACGAAAACGGCGCGCGCAGCAGGCAATCCTCCACCGTGCGCCAAAACGACGTCACCTGCACGCCGTCAACTTGTTCAAGTGCGCCCGCCGCTTGCGGACGCAACAGCCGACATCCTGCGCTCAGCGGCACCGAGCAACCTGTCTTAACAAGATATCGTGACCCAAGCAGATCATTCGGCACCTCCAGACCCCACAAAAGCGCCGCGTCATAGCCCCAAAACGCCCAATCGGGATGAAATTCCGCAAGCCCTTTGATGGTCCGCAGTGCTCGCTCCGCCGGTGTCAACGTATCCCAATCATGTTGAAAGCAGAACAAATACGGCTCGGGCTCCGCAATGTCATCGGTCCCCACATGACGCCGCAGCCACATGAGCTCGGCATTGTCGTGCGTCACAAGCAGCACGCCTAGTTCAGCCGCCTCCGTGAGCCTGGCAAGCATCCTATTCCGCGCCAACGTGTTGCGAGCCGTATGCTTGTGTTTGAGAACGGTATTAGACACTTCCATCACCACCACATCGGACAAATGGGCCATCGCCGCCGCTGCTGCCGCCGACAAACGTCTCGATCTGTACCAGGTAGACCGGTTTTTTGTCCCTAAACGTTACAGATCGAGACATAAAGACAGAAGGCAAGGCAGGACAACGCCAGGTCCATCCCCTACTCCCACTCCTGCTCGTAGATGTTGAGTGACTTCACGTACCGCCCCTGGGCGCCCATGATGTCGCGGACCAGACGCAAGAAGAAGCTGATGCACGAGGTGTCAAAGCCATCCTGCAGGTCCTCCGGATGCACCGCACCAGGCCCATCGACCGCCGTGTCACTCAGGCGTGCGATGTCATACAGATAGAGTTGTCCCGCCGTCAGCCAGACATCGTCGACGCAGGCGAGGCGCACCGCAATCGCTCCGTCGCTCCAATGCTCCTTTTGCACGATATGCGGGTCGTAGACATCAAAGCGACGGTCGGTGCGCGTGTCCTTCAGCGCGACCATACCAGTCGCAGGATCCTTGTCCAAAATGCCAAAGCGCGAGAAATACTGCGTGTCGCGTACCTGCTCGAGCCGCTTGAGCGAGGCAGGCGAAAGCGATGTCGGCGGCTCTTCAACATACAGCTCGAGCAGCGTCTTGCCATGGCGATAGGGGCGCTCGAAGAGCAGCCAATCGGTAAATGCCATGTTGTAGGCCATGATTTCGTTTTGCGAAGGCTCGGTGCAATAGCTGAGCCACGGGTCGACAATGATCTCGAACTGTTCGCGCGCCGGCTCCAAAAACTGGAACTTCCGCAGCATCCAAAAATGGGCCATGTCGGCAATATCGTTGCCGACGGCTTCAGCCAGCTCTGCTCGGTCAAAAGCGTGGTCAGTCATGGCATCCTCCTCAAACTGATAGACCTCAATTTGAGCTTACGAGGAGGGTGGGCAGCCACGACCAGCGCGGGCAAAATAGGCCTCCGGCTGCAAACCAGATGCTGACCAAACACTTGACGAAAAGCTTGACCGAAAATGCGCACCACAACAAAACAGCAGGTAGACATAGACAGCCAACCCGCCCTTTTGAGCCAGATGCCCGCAGCCACCACAGAAACAACAGGTGGCCACAGCCAAAGAAGTCGACAAATGAACACCCGTACGTCGGCAAACGAGCAAATCGATCGCAAAGAGTGTCCCCAACGACCAGACAAAAAATGACCAGTCATTGGGGATGTTCTTAAATGACTACTTTACAGCTCCAGCGCATCGGCGACTTCGGCTGCGCAGGCCAGGGCATCGGCCATGGCGTTCACCACGAGCGAGCTGCCGTTGCGAGCATCACCGGCAACATACACCGGCGCGGCATCCGCGGCAACGCCGTCGACACGGGCCGCAAGGTGCGAGCCCTCGGCAGCCATCACCGGCAGCGGACGGCCAGCGGCGGCAACAGGCACGCCGGCAGCGTCGAACACGCTGTGCTCCGGGCCCGTAAAGCCGCAGGCAATGAGCACCAGCTGGGCCGGCACCTCGTGCTCAGAGCCCGCGATGCGCTCGGGCTTTCCCGCCGACCAGTCCAGATCGACCACGCGCAGGCCCGCAGCCGCACCCTTCTTGTCCAGCAGCACCTCGAGGGTATCCACGCCCCAGGCACGCATCTCGCCACCCATCGCAGCGATAGCCTCTTGCTGGCCGTAGTCGGTCTTCTTAACGTTGGGCCACTGCGGCCAGGGGTTGCTCGCCGCGCGCTTATCGGTCGCAGCCGGCAAGAACTCAAACTGGCGCACGCTGCGCGCGCCCTGACGCACGGCGGTACCCACGCAGTCGTTGCCGGTATCGCCACCGCCAATGACCGCAACGTCCAGGCCGCGTGCATCGATGGCAGGCTCGCCGCCATCGAGCACCGAGACGGTCGAAGCCGTCAGGTAGTCCACCGCGTACACCACGCCGGGCGCGTCAATATTCTCAGCAGCCAGTCCACGCGGAGCACGAGCGCCGGCAGCCACCACGACGGCGTCAAAGCCATTGAGCTTGGCCGCCACCGCAGGGTTCGTAACGTCAGCACCCAGCCCGAACACAATGCCCAGCTCACGCATAAGTGCCACGCGACGCTCGACCACAGACTTCTCGAGCTTCATGTTGGGAATGCCGTACATGAGCAGACCGCCCGGGCGGTCGTCGCGCTCAAACACCGTCACGCGGGCGCCGCGACGCGCAAGCTCCCATGCAGCCACCAGACCAGCCGGGCCGGAACCAACCACGGCAACCGTGGGTGCGCCCTCCCCTGCCGGCTCAAAGCGACGCGGGCCGCCGTTGGCCCACTCATGGTCGCTGATCGCACGCTCGTTGTCGTGAATCGTCGTGGGCTGGCCGTCGACCGAGCCCAGGTTGCACGCGGCCTCGCACAGTGCCGGGCACACGCGACTCGTAAACTCAGGCATGGGCGAGGTGAGCGACAGACGCTCGGCAGCCTCGTCCCAGCGGCCGCGGTACACCAGCTCATTCCACTCGGGAATCAGGTTGTGCAGCGGGCAGCCGCTCGGGCGTGCCTTGCCAAAGCTCGCGCCCATCTGACAAAACGCCACACCGCACATCATGCAACGGCTCGCCTGGGCACGACGTGCGTCGTCGTCGAGCTCCACGTACAGCGGATCGAAATCGCGGCTGCGCTCCTCCACGGGGCGAAGCTCGTGGGCCACGCGATCGATATCAAGAAAAGCACCGAGCTTACCCATGGCACTTACGCCTCCTTCTTGGTCGAAGCAACAGAGCTGGCGGCGGCGGGCACAGCACCCGCAGCATCGAAGCGAGCAACATCCGCGGCGCTCGCGCGACCGGTCACAATGTCAAACGCCAGCTCCTCTGCCTGCGCATGTGTCTTGCCCACGGCCTCGGCCCCAGCGACAATCGCCAGCACGCGCTCGTACTCGGTCGGAATGACCTTCACAAAGTGCTTGCTCATCGTCTCAAAGCTGTAGAGCAGCTTAATGCCGCGCGGGCTCTGCGTCGCGTCCACGTGCTCCTGGATGAGCGCACGAATCTGTGCCAGCTCGCCGGCCGTCGGGGCCTTGAGCTCAACGCTCTCGTGGTTCACGCGGGCACTGAGCGTGCCGTACTGGTCAAAGACGTAGGCCACGCCACCCGTCATGCCAGCGGCGAAGTTCTGCCCGACCTCGCCCAGGACGAGCGCCAGACCACCCGTCATGTACTCGCAGCCATGGTTGCCGCAACCCTCGACCACCACCGTGGCACCGGAGTTGCGTACGCCAAAGCGCTGGCCTGCCAGGCCGTTAATGAAGCCGCGACCGCTCGTGGCGCCAAAGAACGCAACGTTACCCACGATGATGTTCTCGTCGAACTTGTAGGTCGCATGCGGGTTGGGGCGCACCGACACCTCGCCGCCCGAAAGGCCCTTGCCAAAGTAGTCGTTGGCGTCGCCGCACACGTTGAGCGTAATGCCACGCGGCAGGAAGGCGCCAAAGCTCTGACCGGCCGATCCATCGCAATCGATGGTGATGGAGCCGGCGGGCAGGCCCTCGGGATGCGCCTTGGTCACCGCGTTGCCCAGGATGGTGCCCACGCAGCGGTTGACGTTGGCGATGTCGGCATGAAAGCGAATCGGGCGCAGGTGCGCACGGGCATCGGCCGTATAGGGCACGAACAGCGTGGAGTCGAGCGTCTTGTCGAGCTCGCTGTCCGCGGCCATCTGCGGCAGGAAGTGACGACCGTCGGCACCCGGAATGTGAGCACCGAACTCGCAGGTCGCACTCGCCAGCACGGGCGTCAGATCGAGCAGGTTGGCCTTACGGTTGCCCGGGACCTCGATCTGGCGCAAGCACTCGGGATGGCCGACCATCTCGTCGACGGTGCGGAAGCCCAGGCACGCCATGACCTCGCGCAGTTGCTCGGCCACAAAGAGCATAAAGTGCTCAACGTGCTCGGGCTTGCCGCGGAAACCGCGACGCAGGCGGCAGTTTTGCGTAGCGATGCCGGCCGGGCAGGTGTCCTGCTGGCAGTCGCGCTGCATGAGGCAGCCCATGGAGATGAGCGGCATGGTCGCGAAGCCAAACTCCTCGGCACCCAGCAGACAGGCGACGGCAACATCGGTGCCGTCCATGAGCTTGCCGTCGGCCTCGAGCACCACGCGGGAGCGCAGGCCGTTTTGCAGCAGCGTCTGCTGGGCCTCGGCAAGGCCGAGCTCCAGCGGCAGGCCGGCATGCCAAATGGAATCGCGCGCCGCGGCACCCGAGCCGCCATTGTGGCCGCTGATCAAGATCTTGTCGGCAGCGCCCTTGGCCACACCGGTGGCGATGGTGCCGACGCCGGCCTCGCTGACCAGCTTGACCGACACGCGCGCGCCGGGGTTGGCGTTCTTAAGATCGAAGATCAGCTCTGCCAGGTCCTCGATAGAGTAGATGTCGTGGTGCGGCGGAGGCGAGATCAGGCCAATGCCGGGCGTGGACTGACGGACCTCGGCGATCCAGGGGTAGACCTTCTTGCCGGGCAGGTGGCCACCCTCGCCGGGCTTGGCGCCCTGGGCCATCTTGATCTGAATCTCGAAGGCGCTGCACAAGTAGCGGCTCGTCACGCCAAAGCGCGCGCTTGCCACCTGCTTGATGGCGGAGTTCTTGGAGTCGCCGTTGGCCAGCGGGGTCTCGCGACGTGGATCCTCGCCGCCCTCGCCGGAGTTGGAACGGCCGTGCAGGCGGTTCATGGCGATGGCCATGCACTCGTGCGCCTCTTTGCTGATGGAGCCATACGACATGGCGCCGGTGTTAAAGCGGCGGACGATGTTGAGCGCGGGCTCGACCTCGTCGAGCGCCACCGGGGTGCGGCCGCTGGCATCAAAGTCGAGCAAGTCGCGCAGGCGCACGGCACGGCCGGTGCGGTGCAGGCGGGCGCTGTACTCCTTAAAGGTGTCGTAGCTGTCCTCATGGCAGGCGGTCTGCAGCAAGTAGACAGTCTGCGGATCGATCAGGTGATCCTCGCCGCCGAGCGGGCGCCACTTGGTTAGACCCAGCGTGGGCAGCTGATCGGGAGCCGGGCTCTTAAGGATAGCGAGCGCAGCGTCGTAGCGCTCGTTTTGCTCACGCTCGACGTCCTCGACACCCATACCGCCCACACGGCTCACCGTGCCGGCGAAGTACGCGTTGACGAACTCCGGCGTAAAGCCCACGGCCTCGAAGATCTGCGCCGAATGGTAGCTCTGCACCGTAGAGATGCCCATCTTGGACATGATGGAGACGATGCCGGCGGTCGCAGCCTTGTTGTAGTTGGCGATGCCCTGCTCGGCCGTCACGTCCAGGTCGCCGCGCGCCGCCAGATCGCGGATGCACGCGTGTGCGTTGTACGGATAGATGCCGCTCGCGGAGTAGCCCACCAGTGCTGCAAAGTCGTGCGGGGACACGGCGTCACCGCACTCCACCACGATGTCGGCAAAGGTACGCACGCCGGCGCGGATCAGGTGGTTGTGCACGCAGCCCACGGCGAGCAGCGACGGCACGGGCACCTCGCCCGCTCCGGCACGATCGCTCAGCACCACGATGTTCACGCCGTCGCGGACCGCAGCCTCAACGTCCTCTGCAAGCTGCTTGAGCGCAGCCTGCAGCGCGCCTTCGCCGGCATCGCGGCGGTACACGGCACGGAAACGGCAAGTCTTAAAGCCCACGCGGTCGATGGCGCAGATGCGGTCGAACTCCTCCTCGTTGAGCAGCGGGCGCTCCAAGCGAACCAGCTGGCAGGCCGTACGGGAGTCCTCGAGCAGGTTGCCGTGGTTGCCCAGGTAGAGCGTGGTCGAGGTGACCATATGCTCGCGAAGGGCGTCGATGGGCGGGTTCGTGACCTGAGCGAACAGCTGATAGAAGTAGTCAAAGAACGAACGCGTCTTCTTGGACAGGCAGGCCAGCGGCGCATCGATGCCCATCGAGGCGAGCGGCGCCTTGCCCTGCTGGGCCATGGGACGCACGACCTCGTCAACATCATCCCAGTGATACCCGAGCTTAGCCATGCGCACGGCGGCGGGCACCTCGGCGTCCTCGGCGGGCGTTGCCGCGGCGGGCCTGTCGAGCGCGTCGACCGTCAGCGTCTCCTCGGCAATCCAATCACGGTAGGGCTTTTCTTTGGCGTAACGGGCGCGCAGCTCGTCGTTGTAGATGACGCGCCCGCGGGCAAAGTCGACCTCGAGCATCTGGCCCGGCCCCAGACAGCCGCTCGTCAGGATGTTCTCGGGGCTCACCTCGATGGTGCCCACCTCGCTTGCCAGCATAAAGCGACCGTCGCGCGTCACATAGTAGCGGGCGGGGCGCAGGCCGTTACGGTCGAGGGCGGCGCCCAGCGTGCGACCGTCGGTAAAGGCGATGGCCGCCGGGCCATCCCACGGCTCCATGAGCATGGACTGGTAAGCGTCGTAGGCGCGGCGCTCCTCACTCAGGCTGTCGTTGTGGTCCCACGGCTCGGGCAGCAACATGGACGCGGCACGCGTAAGCGGACGACCGTTCATGACCAGGAACTCGAGCACATTGTCCAGAATCGCAGAATCGGAACCCTCGCGGTTGATGATGGGCATCACGCGCTCAAGATCGTGCTGCAGCACGGGGCTGTACAGGTTGGGTTCGCGGGCGCGAATCCAGTTGACGTTGCCCTTGAGGGTGTTGATCTCGCCGTTGTGGATGATAAAGCGGTTGGGGTGCGCGCGCTCCCAGCTGGGCGTGGTGTTGGTGGAGTAGCGCGAGTGGACGAGCGCCACGGCCGTCTTGACGGCGGCGTCGTTGAGATCGATGAAGAAGCGGCGCATCTGCGTGGCGACCAGCATGCCCTTATACACGATAGTGCGCGAGCTCATGGAACACACGTAGAAGATCTTGTCGCGCAGGGCAAACTCGGCGTCGGCCTTCTTTTCGATGGTGCGGCGGCACACGTACAGGCGACGCTCAAAGGCATCGCCGGCGGGCGTGTCGTCGGGGCGCCCCAGGAAGGCTTGCAGGATAGTAGGCATGCAGGCGCGGGCCGTCTCGCCCAGGTCGTGCGGGTCGACCGGAACCTCGCGCCAAAAGAGCAGCGGCACGCCGGCCTCGGCGCAGCCCTCCTCAAACACGCGGCGGGCATCCTCTACGCCCTTGTCGTCCTGCGGGAAGAACAGCATGGCCACGCCATAGTCGCCCTCTGCCGGCAAAATCTGGCCGCACTTTTGGGCCTCTTTACGGAAAAAGTGATGCGGAACCTGGAACAGGATGCCAGCGCCGTCGCCGGTGTTCTTCTCGAGTCCCGTGCCGCCGCGGTGCTCCAAGTTGACCAGAATGGACAGTGCGTCGTCCAGAATCTGGTGATGGCGCTCACCGTTGATATCGGCAAGCGCGCCGATACCACATGCATCGTGGTCGAATTCGGGGCGGTAAAGGCCCTGCTGCTGAGCGGAATCTGCCTGCATCGCGATCCTCCCCTAGATATTAGACAGTCAGTTGAATAGGCATACTAGGAGCATCGCCGGCCCGTTGTGTTTCCCACCCGTTTCGAAACAATCGCGTAACGCACGCCCTACGAGTGGACACCGCCGACCTCAAGGGCGACAACATAGGCCCCAAGTTCGGCCTGCAAACTCACCTCTTCAAACATCTCAATCTGTAACAGTAAGACCCAATTTCGACGACTAACTGTTACAGATTGAGATGTTTTCGAGAGACGGTTCCGAATGTCTCAATCTGTAACATGAAGGGCCGGTTTTGGCGGTCAGCTGTTACAGATCGAGATTTTCCATAGGACCATTTCTTCCTGTCTTGATCTGTAACACCTAGACCCAATTTCCATCCCTAGTTGTTACAGATCGAGACATTTCGGCAGCCCCCTTTCACCATCCCATTCAAATACAACAATTTTGTTAGTCTTGGTTAACTTTTAAGCTTAAAACGGGTATCCTTTGCGGCGTCAAGCAAACGGCACACAGGAGCGCACCATGCTCAACCATCTCAAACAACACTTTGGTTCCCGGCGCACCGGCGGTCACGGAGGCCTAGACATTGCGCGGCATATCGGCCCCGGGCTGCTCGTGACCGTCGGCTTTATCGACCCGGGCAACTGGGCCTCCAATATGGCCGCGGGCTCGCAGTTTGGCTACGCGCTGCTGTGGATCGTCACGCTGTCCACGATTATGCTCATTGTGCTGCAGCACAACGCGGCGCACCTGGGTATCGCCACGGGCGCCTGCCTTGCCGAGGCCACGACACGTTACCTCCCCCGCTTCGTTGGACGCACGGTACTCGCCAGTGCCTATCTCGCGACTGTCGCCACCGCCATGGCCGAAGTCCTGGGTGGCGCGATTGCCCTTCAAATGCTCTTTGGGCTGCCCGTGCGCGCGGGCTGCGTCATCGTGGCGGCAGTATCGATGGCGATGCTCATGACGAACTCCTACAAGCATGCCGAACGCTGGATCATCGCCTTCGTAGGCGTGGTAGGACTCTCGTTTTTGGCCGAGCTTGCACTAGTCAAGGTCGACTGGCCGCAAGCCGCCGCAAGCTGGATCACGCCTAGTATGCCCACTGGCTCTGCCGCGATTATCGTGAGCGTCCTGGGTGCGGTCGTTATGCCACACAACCTTTTTCTGCACTCCGAGGTCATCCAATCCATGCACTTCGAAGGCCAAGGCGAGCAGGTTATCGAAGAACGTCTGCACTACGAGCTCTTCGACACGCTCTTTTCGATGGGCGTGGGCTGGGCAATCAACTCGGCCATGGTCATCCTGGCCGCAACGACCTTCTTTGCGCACGGCATTGTCGTTGACGACCTCGCCGTCGCAGCGGCCACGCTCTCCCCCATCCTGGGCCCGGCAAGCTCGACCATCTTTGCGGTGGCGCTGCTGTTTGCGGGCCTCTCGAGTAGTGTGACGGCGGGCATGGCGGCGGGCACCATCACCGCGGGCATGTTCGACGAGGAATACGACATCCACGACCGACACTCATCGATTGGCGTGGCACTCTGCTTTGCCGGCGCAGTGGCGGCGTGCCTGGTCGTCCCGAATCCTTTTGAAGGTCTTATCTGGAGTCAGGCGCTGCTGTCGCTCCAGCTGCCGATTACGGTCTTTGTGCTCATACGGCTCACCAGTTCACCCAGCGTCATGGGCAAATACGCCAACTCGCGCCCGCTCAACGCGCTGCTCGTAGGAATCGGTGCCATCGTGACGATTCTCGATGTCGTGTTGCTGACAGGGATGTAATGGGGCGGGGCACTTACCCAGGCAAACGTCTCGATCTGTAACATCTAGACCCGCTTTTGATGTCTAGATGTTACAGATCGAGATCATTCCGAGGGACAGCTCCGTTTGTCTCAATCTGTAACAGATAGAGGAGTTTTACGTGTCTAGATGTTACAGATTGAGACAAAAGGTCGGCCGGACTCACAACAGACAGGATCGGCCAACAGCGACCGTGATCCCTTGGGGACGGAGGGAAAGGGCCCCGGCCGGGATGACCGACCGGGGCCCTTGGACAGAGCTATGTTCGGCTTTCGCCGTGTGTCTGCGAGCTACTCCTCGACGAGCTCAAACTGATCGGGACCGACGCCGCACACCGGGCACACGTAATCCTCGGGCAGCTCGGGCGTGTCGACCTCAACCTCGTAGCCACAAACGATGCACACGAACTTATACGTCTTCTTCTCCTCAGCCATGATGTTCTCCTCTCGAACGCGACTGGTGATGTACTTCGCTTATTAGTATATGTTATCAATAATATAATGCAAGTATTTTTAAAACATTTCTAGCCTTGATACGAGGACGCCTTCGGAGGCGTCTTGCCCTTCAGGACCTTATGGTAGTAATCGTAGGTGAGCGGCGTCTCGTCGCTCAGGCGCTCGGCATCCTCGACCTCGCCGATAAACAGTAGATGCGTGCCAACATCCACAGTGTCGATCAAACGGCAGCTAAACAGGGCCGTCGCGTGCTCGGGCACATAGGGCATGCCCAGAGCCGTCTCGCGGGTCTCGTATTTGGCAAACTTGTCATAATCGCTGCTGGTGCGAAATCCAAAGTTGCCAATGTAGAGCATATCCGCCGTCTGGTCGATCACGGTCAGCGCAAAGGCCTTGGCAGTCTCGATCACGCCAGCGGTCACATTTTCCTTGTTTACGGAAACCGAGATGCGAGGTGGTGCTGCCGTCACCTGCACCGCCGTGTTGATGACGCAGCCGGCGCGCAGCCCGTCTGCCGCGGCGCTCACCACATACAGACCGCTCGGCATGGTAAAGAATGCAGTTTTGTCCATAACAAGTACTCCCCTAACCCGGGATTGAACCTTAAGGCTGTATGTACCCATAAAAAGCGGCGCCCATAACGGACGCCGTTTTTTGGAAATATATGGCAAAACAGCAAGGAAGACGGGGCGGGCGCGGTAGGGCACCTTCCCGTGAACTCGCTCCTAGCGGTTGCGTTCTTTAAGAGCGCGATCTATCTCGCGTTGGACATCACGCTTGGCCATGTCCTCGCGCTTGTCGTAAAGCTTCTTGCCGCGGCCTAGGCCCAGCAGCAGCTTTACGCGGCCGTCGGTATTAAAGTAGAGCTCCAGCGGCACCAGCGCATAGCCGCGGTTGCGCAGCTTACCGTCGAGAAAGTCAATCTCCTTGCGGTGCAGCAGCAGACGACGGCGGCGATCAGGGTCGCGGTTCCACACGCCACCATGGCTATAAGGGTGGATATGCAGGCCCACGAGCCAGCACTCGCCGCCACGAATCAGTGCAAAGGTATCGGTAATCTGGCACGCGCGCTCGCGAATCGACTTGACCTCGGTACCGCTCAGCTCAATACCGCACTCAAACGTCTCATCGATAAAGTACTCGTGATGAGCCGAGCGATTCTTGGAAATGAGCTTGCGCTCGCGCTTACTGGGCATTGCCGGCCTCCTTGGCGCCATCGGCGTTTGAGCCCGCAGCCTCGCGCTTTGCCTTGCGCTCGGCGTTAAGCTCGGCATCACTCTCGCGCACCAGCTTGATAATCGCCGCGCACGCCTCTTCGCCCACCAGGTCGCGGGCACGGACCGTCAGGCGCGTAGCCTCCTGCTTGTCGCCGTCGCTCGCAGCGTCGGTCGCACACATGATCAGGCAGATGGCAATCTCGGCCGAAGGCGAGGTCGGCACGCCCTGCAGGGCGAGCTCACCCATCACGTGGTCGTCGCTCTCATCGGCGGCATCCGGATAGGTGGTATGGATCTTATTGAGCAGGCGCGTCGTATGCGCATCATTGGGCGCCAGGCGCAGCGCCAGACGCGCGCAGCCCACGGCAGCCGAAATGTTCTCGGTCTCGGGCTCCAAGAAGTACTGACCCAAGTTGGTGTAGGCGCGTGCGGCGCACTTACCGTCGCTCGCGCGCTCCAGCACCGAGAACGAGAGCGATGCCCACTCCTGCTTGTCCTCGAGCGCGCGGAACAACTCGGCCAGGTCCAAGCGATAGTTGCAGTTCATGGGATCCCAACGCACGGCCTGCATCAGGGCATTCCGAGCACTCACATAATCCTGCTGGCGGATGTAGGCAAACGCCATGTCGGAGTACAGGCGGTCAAAGGGAACCTCGACCTGCACCAGCTCGCGCGGATCCTTCTCCACGCGGCGATAGGCCAGGCGCTCAAACTTGCTGTCGAAGCTAAAGTACTGGCGCTTCTCCTCCGTCTTGCACTCAGCGTCGATATACTCCTCGGCGAGCTCCACCAGACGCTCAAGCAGCGGCGTCACCGTAGCCAGGTCGCCCTGCGCCAGATAGTTCTCGGCATACGTGATGTCTTCCAAGCTGATAGGCAGGTCCATGACAACTCCTCGGTCCGGGCGGCAGACTCAACGCGCGCCTTAAATATCGGTCAATACACAAAACCCGGGTCTCTTACGAGGCCCGGGCGTTCAATTATGGTAGCCCGTACCAGATTCGAACTGGTGATCTCCGCCTTGAGAGGGCGGCGTCCTAAACCGCTAGACGAACGGGCCATATGTAGCAAATGCAATGGCTGGGATGGAGGGAGTCGAACCCCCATTGACGGAACCAGAATCCGCTGTCCTGCCATTAGACGACATCCCAATGACTGCATCGCTGCGCTCGGCTGTGCCTTTGCGCAAGAAAGAAATATACGGGAAGTCCGGCCGTGACGCAAGCCCCAATTTTGACTTTTTTGAAATTCAGTCAAATACGGCCAACACGTGAAGGACCTGTGAAGTCGACCGCTGCACACGAAGGGCAAAACGCCGCGAGCGGTAGCCATCAACCGTTGGCAGATTCTACCGCGAAAACGATAGCACCAGGCAACACAATCGAAGTATCAATGATCACGTAGATATCGAGGCGCCATGGACGAAGAGCTTGATTACCTATGGGAGACCCTGGGCCTCGAGATCACTGCTGACCTTTGGCCCGAACGGGACAAAATCCATCCCACTCTGCGCCCCGCCATCACGGTGATGCAGGCAAAATACCGCCGTGCATCCTTTTTGATCATGCGGATGTCATGGCACGCGGGACTCCCCGACCTTAAGCGAATCCAGGCAAGCCTCGTCGAGCTGTCCGGTATGCCGACCGTCATATCCGAGGCGCACCTGGAGCAGCGCCAGCGCGAGCGACTGCAACAGCAGCGGATCCCCTTTATCTGCCCCGGCGTTCAGGCATATCTGCCCTTTATGGACGAGGAGTACTGGAGCGGCAAGCCCAACAAGCACGTAAAGGTCTACGATCCGCACGAATGGGCACAGCTCGAGGATTGAGCCGAGCGAGCCCGCCGATGGAAAACACGTCCCACCCTGAGCACTCAAAACGGGTCGCACTTTCCGCAGCCGCTACAGCAATGCCTCGGCCCAAGCCGATTCCTTAAAGCCAGGAATCGCAAAGTCGTCGCCCACCAGCAGTGGGCGCTTAACCAGCATGCCGTCGGTCGCCAGCAGCTCGTAGCACTCCCGATCCGTCACGCCCGCATCCAGACGCGCCTTCAGGCCCAGCTCTCGATATTTCATGCCCGACGAATTAAAGAAGCGCCGCACCGGCAGTCCCGAACGAGCAATCCAGGTCGCAAGCTCATCAGCCGTGGGATTGTCCAAAACGATATCGCGGTCGACATACTCTACCCCGTGTTCGTCCAGCCATGCCTTGGCCTTCTTACAGGTCGAGCACTTGGGATATTCAACAAACAGTACGGTCATGGAAATCCTCCGAATATAGATCGGCCAACGCAGGCACACGCCACACGAGGCGCCTTCGCATGATGGGCCAATTGTAGCCCACGGGTCACACGCTAAACGAACCGTACCCCGAATCCGCGTTTGATGAACGGCAGCAGCTCCATTGCCTCGGGCGTGATATGACCCGCAACGTTCATGCGCTCGTCACCGGGAAGATCGACCCGCGCAATCTCAAGCTCGCCTTCGTAGCGCCCATAGCCGCTATTGCTCACAGCGATCGACCCCGTCTTTCGTGACAGGCCGGCACCGGCATCCATCGGCACGGAATCCGGCTTAAGCGTCATACGCGACTCCTGAGACCTAAAGATGAGGGTGCTCGAATCGGGTCGGTCGTGATGAATCTGCCCACGTACATAGGCATAACCGGGCTCAAGCTCGCATTGCAGGTCCACGTATCCGGCGGAAACATGAGCAAACTGCGTCCAGCCCGCATCGGAAAGATCGGGATCGCCGACCAACACAATGTCGCAATCGGCGCCATGTGCAAGCTCAAGCATGTTGAGGGCAACCTTTGACGCGCGACCGCGCTGCGCCTCGACCGTCGGCAGTCCCTCGAATACTGGCCCGCGAACGTTAGCATCACCCGGCACAAAAGCCATGATTTCGAATCCAAGCGCCGCAAGACGAAGATTCACCCGAGCAATGTCCTCCAGAGCTAAACCGGTATAAGGCTTGGGGTAAAAATTGTGGCAGGCGGCAAAACGAGTCACATCGGCACCGGCCTCACGCCACGATGCGATTTCATCAGAACTCACCGTCGATGCATTGACCACAATGCGAAATACACCGGACAGCTCCGCGACCCGCTGGGCGCTAAAGCCATAGTCCAAACGAAGGTATTCCAACCCCAGATCGCGCAGGTCCTCGATGCGCTCAAGCCCGAGCAAATCGCACGTGCGAGGCCCCACATCGGCAATGAGCGCAATGCCGCGGGCGGAAAGCAGCGACAGCACATGACGGACCTTATCGGTATACGCCGCTCCCCCATCCTCGGGAATATGCAGCGAGGTGAACGCATAGCGCGCACCCGCCGCGGCACCGTGTTCAATCGTCCGCTCAATATCCTGCAGAGGGTTGGAAAGATAAATCGAAATACCCGTTTTCACGCTTCAACACTCCTTTAAAAAAGGCCGGCGGAGCAGTTAGCCCCGCCGGCACAACCATAGCATCAAGAAATCTGCCGCGCGCCGCGAGCCCTGAGCAACACGGCTCGCGATATCAAACTACTCGCCAAAGAACTCGTTGATCTTCTGCTCGTCGACGCCAAAGAACCACGTCAGGACAAAGCCGGCGGCATAGGCAAGCAGCATAGCGGCAACGTAGCCGAGCTGCTGACCAGGAACGACGATCAGCAGGCCAAACAGACCGGAAACGCCCTGAGAAACCGTGCCGATGTGAAGCAGCGCCGCGAGCGCGCCGCCAAATCCGGCACCCAGGCAGGCCGTTACAAACGGACGAACGAGCGGCAGCGTAACGGCATACATCAGAGGCTCGCCCACACCGAGGATTCCAACGGGAATGGACTCTGCGACGTACTTCTTGAGCTTGGCGTTCTTGGTCTTAAAGTACAGCGCCAAACCGGCACCGACCTGGCCGCCGCCAGCCATCATAAGGATGGGGAGCAGGTAATTGATGCCCTTGGTAGCGCCGTCGGGATCGTTGAGCATAGCGTGGATCGGCGTGAGCGCCTGATGCAGGCCGACGGAAACCAGCGGCAAGAAGCCTGCCGACAGGATATAGCCGCCCAGGACGCCCAGCTTCTCGAAGATAAAGGTCAAAACGCTAAAGATGGCAGTCGTCAGCCATGCGCCAACCGGCTGGATGACGAGCATCAGAGCAAAGGCGCCGATGATGAGCACCAGCAGCGGGGACAAGAATGTGTCGAGTGCGTTGGGCATAACCTTGCGAATCTGACGCTCCATCCAGGCAAAAAATGCGCCAGCGATAAGAGCCGCGATCATGCCGCCCGCTGCGGGGTTGTACTGCGCATTGGTGAGCGGCAGCAGAATGGCAGTGGCAGGATCGGCCGCGCCAGGCGCAAGCAGGGGCATGGCACTGTTGGCGATACACATCATGCCGGCGATGCCGCCCAGCGCAGCGGAGCCACCAAACTCACGTGCCGCGTTATAGCCCACCAAGATGGGCAGATAGGCAAACAGGGCCCAGCCCATGGAACGAATGCCCTGGTACCACCACTCGCCCGCAAGCGCGCCTGCCGTCGAGACGTTAATGACGTTGCAGATACCGTTGATGAGGCCAGCCGCAATGATGCCGGGAAGCAGGGCGACGAAGACATTGGAAATCTTCTTGAGGAAGGCCTGAACCGGCTTGGACTCGTACTTGGCCTTCTGCGCGGCCTTGTTTGTGGCCGCAGCGTCGACCACGCTCTCGTCAGCAACGCCTTTCGCAAGGCCGGTGAGCTTGGAGAACTCCTCGAGCACCTTATTCACCTTGCCCGGCCCCAGCACGATCTGCATCGTGTCGTCCTCGACCAAGCCCATCACGCCGTCGAGCGCCTTAATACCCTCCGTGTCGACGTTGCCCGTGTCTTTGACGGTCACGCGCAGGCGCGTCATGCACGCCGCGTTTGCCAACACGTTGTCTTTACCGCCCAAAAGGTCCAGCAGCTTTTGAGCCAGCTCTTTGTTCGTCATAACTCCTCCTTGTATTGGGTATCTCGTCTGGATGTCATATCAGCTCACGCCGCGCACCTATTGGGCATCGGCATTGCTCTTCTCATGGCCACTCACCGCAGCACGGACATGGCCTCTCGCTCGCTCAAGAGCTACCGCA
Organism: uncultured Collinsella sp.; assembly: GCA_947001705.1. Lineage (GTDB taxonomy): Bacteria > Actinomycetota > Coriobacteriia > Coriobacteriales > Coriobacteriaceae > Collinsella. Next base: position 16,720 of record CAMQHT010000008.1, on the reverse strand, counting down.
GCCTGCTCGGCATCGCAGCCCAGCAGTACCGAGACAATAGCGGTTTTTACGTGGCCGCCGGCATCTGCAAGCGCCTGAATAGCGCGCTCGCGCGTGCAGCCGGTCGCCCCCATCACGATGTTCTGGCCGCGCACCACCAACTTCTCGTTCGTCTGCTGCACATCGACCATCAGGTTTTGGTATACCTTGCCGATCTTGACCATGGCACCGGTCGAAATCATGTTGAGAATGAGCTTTTGAACCGTTCCCGCCTTGAGCCTCGTTGAGCCGGTCAGCACCTCGGGACCGGGCACGGGTTCAATGGCAAGATCTGCGCTCTCCCCGATCTTCGACCCTTGGTTGCAGGCAATTGCAATGGTCTTGCACCCAGTTGCCTTGGCGTACACAAGGCCGCCCACCACATAGGGAGTACGACCGCTTGCCGCCAGGCCAACGACAAGATCCTTGTCCGAGAGTCCACGCTCCCGCAGGTCGCTCGCGCCAAGCTCCTCGCTGTCTTCGGCACCTTCGACAGCCTTGATAAACGCCGTCTCGCCTCCGGCAATGAGCCCGACAATCAGATCGGGTGACACGCCAAACGTGGGCGGACACTCCGAAGCGTCGAGTACACCCAGACGACCGCTGGTGCCTGCGCCCATGTAAAAGACGCGCCCGCCGCGCTCGAGTGCCTCAGCAGCCCAGTCGATTGCTGTGGCAACCTGGGGCAACACCTTCGTGACCGACTGGACGGCACGAAGATCCTCATCATTCATCGTCGTGACGATTTGCAGCGATGTCATCGTATCGAGGTCCATAGACCTTTGATTACGCTGTTCGGTCGTGAATTTTGTTAAATCGAGCATTTCATTCACCTCATCTTTCCTGTTTCTCGATGTAGTTTTGCTTAATGACATGCGTCGCCCGTTCGTAGTCGCTGGCAACGTAAGCAGCGTACAGGGCATCGACAACCATAAGCTGGGCCATACGCGAAGCCATGGCACCGCTGCGGACCAAGGGCTCACTCGCAGCGACGCCGAGCACGGCATCGGCCATGGTGGCAAGCTTGGATGATCCATCTACTTTGGTCACGGCCACAACGGGACAGTTGTGACGTTGGGCCTCGGCGGCGCAGTCCAGCACCTCTTGCGTCAAGCCCGAGTAGCTAAAGGCGATTGCCATATCGCCCTCATGCATGTTCTTGGCACACAAGAGCTGATCATGCCAGTCGTCGTACAGATGGCACTCTTTGTCGACACGCATGAGCTTTTGCGCCAGATCGTGCGCGACCAAACGAGAGGCACCGATACCGAACAGATTGACCGCGCGTGCCCGCTTAAGATAGGCCGCACATCGCTCCAAGACGGTGTAATCGAGCGTTCGCGCCGTCGCTTCGATCGTGCGCACGTTGCTTTTCATCACCTTCCCCACGATACGTTCGACGCTGTCATCCATGGAGATGTCCTCGAGGGCAACGTCTTTCTTGTCACCCAAGAGCGCCAGCTCGGCAATCAGTTCGCGCTGGAACTCCTTGTAGCCCGCAAAACCCAAGCGCTTGCAAAAGCGCAAAATGCTCGAGGGCGAGGAGAACGTGGCATCGGCAAGACCGCGGACGGACAGCCCGACCACCTCGTGCGGATGAGCGCTCACATATGCGATGACATTGCGTTCCGCCGGGCTCGCGCTGAGCTCACGCTCGCGAAGCCGCAAAAGCAATCCGTTTGCCATCTCAAACACCTCCGTTGAGAAGAATTAAAGACCAACGAACGATTCGTACCGGATACAAACAGCTTTTACGGTACATTGTGCCGCATCGTGGCGCACAAAGGACGAGCGTTCTACCGCTCGCCCCTCAAATCCGACCGCTCGGAAATACGCGCGACACAAAATAATTCAACAAGGTCGCATGATCAGAAACGGGTTTGTTACCGGCTAGCGCCTCGCATGGGCGCCGATGGGGCGCGTCTCGTGGTGCACCCATGCGGAGACCAGCAATACCAACAGCATCGCGGTGACATAGCCCGCAGCATCGAATCCTAAATCGATAACGTCGAAATGCCTGCCGGGAACAAAGATCTTATGTACCTGATCGCCAACGGAGCAGACGGCGCAAAAGAGCAACACGGGCACGCAACGGGAGCAAACGCTCCACGGACGCCTGGAAAAGCAAACCACGGCCACCGAGGCGAACAATCCGACGAAGAAAAACTCTACGGTATGGGCAACGCGACGGACGTTCGTGCCCACCCACATGCGAATGGAAGCAAGTCGGCCAGACCGGACATTCGAGGCAGCCGAATCGATGCCCCCGGTCATCCCGTTCTCGGTCTGAGCTTCACCCGTGGCATCGGCAGCCTGAACGCCCGTAGCCTGACCCTCCACCACGCGCGCGGTGGACTCGCTCAGCAACGACGTCTCCACCGCATTTTGCTCCGTCAGCACCCAGATGCCCGCCAGCGTTGCAGCGAACAGAATGATCGCGGTCCATCCGATTATTTGTTTTACGCGCGCCAAGGGCCTACCTCCTTTTTTGAATATCAGCGAGTGTAGCCCCAAATGACATCGTCACCGTATCAAAATTTGAATCGCAACAGGAAGCGACAAAGCGACGCAAACCCCTACCCCGCCTCGCGCATCCAGCGATCGAACGTCCCCACGCACACGCCCAGGCACTTTGCTGCCTGGCTGCGGGTAATATCGCCCGCCTCATAGCTATCGCGCACCAGCTCAAACTGAGGAGGGCACGGCTTGCGAGGTCGACCGAAACGGACCCCTCGCGCCCGCGCCGCTGCAATTCCCTCCGCTTGGCGCCGATGGATATTCTCGCGCTCCACCTGCGCCACGTAGCTCAGCAGTTGCAGCACAATATCGGCAATCAGGGTATTAGTCACATCCGGCGTGCCGCTTGCCCTGGCGCGCGTGTCAAGCAATGGCATGTCCAACACCACAATGGCAACCCCGAGCTCCTTGGTAATGCGACGCCATTCCTCAAGAATCTCGGAGTAATTACGACCAAGTCGGTCGATAGAAAGCACCACCAGCACGTCCCCGTCTCCCAGGACGTGCAGCAGCTCGCGATAGCGCGGTCGATCGAAGTCCTTGCCGCTCGCATGGTCGGCATAAATATTCGCCGAGCTCACGCCATAGGCGCCCAGCGCATCCAGCTGCCGATTAAGATTCTGATCGCGCGAACTCACCCGCGCATAACCATACACCGTCGCCATCTCATCCCCGCTTTCTTGTAAACCTGCCAAAAAGGGACAGGTTTATTTTGGTAGGTTTTACCTCTCGAATAGCAGGTAAGCGGGCGGCCGAGCAGACGGCAAGGTAGCCATGATCCAAATGCGGAGGGCGGCCCCGAAAGACCGCCCTCCGCTCTCCCGCCATGAGTCGAGATTTGGCTAATGGATAAGCTTAAAGTCCAAGTGCCCACGCGTGGTATTGACGCGCGAGACCTCGATAATCACGCGCTGACCCAGTTCATAGCGAGTCCCCGTGTCGGCACCTGTGAGCGTGAGCGCATCCTCGTCGAACTCGAACCACTCGTTGCCCAGGCTCTTGATCGAAACCAAGCCTTCGACCTGCGTCAGGTCCAAGCGCACAAAGAGGCCCATGCTGCTAACCCACGAGACGGTTCCGGCATAGCGCTCGCCCAGACGGTCCTCATAGTACTGGGCAATCTTGATCTTTTGCGTCGCATGGCTAGCGGCATCTGCCGCGCGCTCGGCATCGCTGCATGCGCGGCAGATCTGCGGCAGAATGCGCGGCAGCGACTCGCGCCCCTTGCCGATCAGCCGCGGCGTACGGACCAGGGCGTCCTTGCCGCCGAGCTGCTCATAGGCCAACTGCAGTTTGAGCACGCGGTGCACCACCAGATCGGGGTAGCGACGGATGGGACTCGTAAAGTGACAGTAGCACGGCGCGGCGAGCGCAAAGTGGCCCTCGTTGCGCGGCTTGTACAGTGCGCGCTGCATGCTGCGCAGAAGCAGCGTGTTGACGAGCGGTGCGTTGGCCGTACCGGCGGCAGCATCAACTGCAGCCTGTAGCTCATCGGGACTCCCCAGGGCGATACCGGCAGCACGGCGATCGTCGATGATGCCTAGCTGCGCCAGCGCAACGGCGGCACCGTGCAGGCTATCGGGGCTCGGATCCTCATGCACGCGATAGCAGGCCTCGATATCACGGTCTGCCAGCCACTCTGCAACGCACTCGTTGGCGAGTAGCATGGCTTCCTCGATAAGCGACGTGGCACACGAACGCTCGCGCGCCACAATCTGCACGGGTACTCCGTCCTCATCCAATAGAGCGCGAATCTCGGCCGTGTCAAAATCGACTGAGCCGCGGGCACGACGAATACGACGGCGAAGTTCGGCGAGTTCGTTGGCGGCGACAAGGAAATCGCCGAGGTCGACGTTATAGCCGCGAGCAGTTTCCTCGCACGCAAGACCGCGCTCAAGCGCCTCCTCGCGCGAGGCCTCAGCAGCCGCAACATCCTCAGCGGCGCCTTCCAGCACCGAATACTCAACCGCGCCGGCACGCACCAGCAGCGCCTCGGCGCCGTCATAGTCCATACGCACACGCGAGCGAATCACGCTGGGGTAAGGATCGTAATGCCGCACGCGACCCTGCGCATCGAGCTCAATGTCAACGGTAAACGCAAGACGGTCCTCGTCAGGGCGAAGCGAGCATAGGTCACAGGACAGGCGTTCGGGCAGCATGGGAAGCACGCGATCGGCCAGATACACCGATGTCGTACGATGGCGAGCCTCAAGATCGATATGCCCGTCCCAAGCCACATAGTGAGAAACGTCAGCGATATGCACACCCAGCTTGTAGCCACCCTCGGGCGTGCGCTCAAGCGAAATGGCATCGTCAAAGTCGCGCGCGCCGACCGGGTCGATCGTGATGACAAAGCGGTCGCGCAGATCGCGGCGGAGCGGGTCCTTAAGCGCCGCGGACACATCGAGCGAAAGCCCCTCGGCCTCGTCCAGCGCGGCCTCGGGATAGCTATCGGTATAGCCGTAACGCGCCATCACGTATTGAACGCCCAAATCGGGCGCGTCATCTCCGCCAATGCGGCGTTCGATCGTCACGGTGCCCGATTCCAGGCGCGTCGGGTAGGTCAAAATGCGCGCGACAACGGCATCACCCGGGTGGACGCCCAGACGATCCGCCGAGGTATCCTCGGGCAGAATGAAGAAGTCGGCCTTCAGGCGCGAATCGAGCGGCTCGATCACACCGAGCGGACCAGCGGTCTGGTACGTACCCACCACGCTTATGGCTGCGCGCTCAACCACGCCTTCGATCACGGCGCGCCGCTCACCGTGCGGGCTGTTCTTAATGCTCACGGCAACGGTATCGCCATCCATGATCTCGCGCTTACCGCGGCCCATAACCTTGTAGTCGCCGCTCTCGGTTATGACATAGGCGCCATGCTCATGGAGCTGCACGCGCCCGGTCAGGCTCGGACGGCGTTCGCTGCGCACCGGCCCACGCTTATTGCGAGCACCGCGCTTATGCTTGTTATTGCGCCCCATGGCGCCTCCTTGCTATCGATGACGAACTCCAAAGAGTCTACCCAAATGATTCGCTTTCCTGCCGTCCCCTAGAGATCAAAAAACGGGCCGCCCCATAAGAGACGACCCGTTGGAAGGGATGAATTCCAGGCATGCCTACACGCGCAGGTAGCGGCGCATGGCTATGGCAGAACCAAAGAGACCGATAATCACACCGACCAGAATCAGCGCAGCATAGGTCACCAGGTAGTACTGCATCGGCAGGGCAAACGACATCCAGCCGATGCTCTCCTGCAAACGCGGAATCATCAGATTGCGCAGCAGCTCCAGAACGCCGATGGAAAGCAGCGAGCCCAAAATGGCCTGCAGTACGCCCTCGGTGATAAACGGGCCGCGAATGAAGCCGTTGCTGGCGCCGACCAGACGCATAATCGCAATCTCACGACGACGCGCCGTGATGGACAGGCGAATCGTGTTGTTGATGAAGATGAATGCGATAAAGGTCAAAAGGCCAACGAGCACCACGGCGGCGATGCGGATGTAGTTGGTCACCTGGAACAGGCGGCTCACTTCCTCTTGGCCGTACAGCACGCTCGCGTTGACGTCGCCGTCATCCGCGATCTTCTGGAAGTCGGCGTTCTTCTTGAGCTTCTGGGCCGTGCTCTCGACCTTGGACGGATCGTCCATCTCAATTGCAAACGAAGCCGGCAGCGGGTTCTGGCCATCGAGCGCGCTCATGGTGGCGTCGGCGTTGCCCGACATCTTGCTCGTATACTCGGCCAGCGCGTCGTCCTTGTCCTTGTACGTCACGGACTTGACGTTGCTCCACGTCTTGAGCTCAGCCTCAAAGGCCTGAACATCTGCCTGGTCGGCGTCATCGCTAATAAAGGCGTTGATGACGACCTGATCCTCGACGGTGCCGATCACGGAGTTCAGCATCGCGGAGCCCATGATGAACAGGCCGATGATAAACAGCGAAAGGAAGATCGTGATGACGGCGCCGAGCGAGGTAGTCCAGTTACGGAAGAAGTGACTGATTGCCTCTTTGAAGGAGTAGCCCACGTTAGTTGGTGCCATAGTTGCCGTAACCTCCCCTCTCCTGGTCGCGGATAACGTGGCCGCCCTCGAGGGCGATCACGCGACGGTGCATGCTATCGACCATCTCGCGGTCGTGCGTGGCGACGATCACGGTGGTGCCGGTGCGGTTAATACGCTCGAGCAGCTTCATGATGCCCAGCGAGATCGCCGGGTCGAGGTTACCCGTGGGCTCGTCGCAGATCAGCAGCGGCGGACGGTTGACCATAGCGCGGGCGACGGCGACGCGCTGCTGCTCGCCACCGGAAAGCTGGTCGGGCAGCGAGTCCATCTGATCGGCCAGACCGACCAGACGTAGCACCTCCGGCACCTGGCTGCGAATGACGCCCTTGGGCTTGCCGATGCACTGCAGGGCAAACGCCACGTTTTCGTAGGCGGTCTTTTGCGGCAGAAGCTTAAAGTCCTGGAACACGGCGCCAATCTGGCGGCGCAGGAACGGAACCTTGCGGTTCTTGATCTTCATGAGGTCCTGACCGGCAACCAAGATGCGGCCGCTCGTCGGCTTGACGTCGCGGTTGAGCGTCGACAGCAGCGTGGTCTTACCCGAGCCGGAATGACCGACCAGGAAGACGAACTCGCCCGGATAGATCTCGATGTTGATGTCGTCGAGTGCAGGCTTGTTGGGCTGTGCCGGATAGATCTTGGTGACATGCTCCATAAGGATGACGGGCTCGACACCGGCCTGCTTGGCCATCTTCTTGCGGCTGGCTTGCGGATCGATGGGCGCAAACACCGACGTAAAATCGGGGTTGTTGAGCGCGTTATCGAGGCTTGCGACCTCGGCGGCCTGATCGCTCTCGACCACCGGGGCAGCAGGCTGCGTGGGATCGGGAATAGCGGCAAAGAGACCGGACTGCGCAGGCTGAGGAACCGGCGTCGCAGGGGCCATGGGGTCGGGAATGCCGGCCATGGTAGGCTGCGGCGTGGCGGCGCCAGCCTGAGGCTGCTCCACGCGAGCGGTCACGGCCTGAACGGGCTCAAAACCCGCCGTGCCGGAAAGCGCGACATCGCTGGTGGGATTGTAGGCAAAGGGATCGGATGCCGGCTGTGCCTGATCTGCCGGCTGAGCGGGGGCCTGAGCAACAGGCTGGCCCTCTGAATCCGGAGTGGCGAAACGACTGCCCTGGACGCCTGTCTGCGTCTTGGGGGCATCATCGCCCGCACCGGAGGTACGGAAGTGGTTACCCACTGGTGCTCCTTATCGTCGTGCGTTTAAACTACATGAGCGCTTTGTATTTTAGCAGCATTAGCTTTGCTGCACATAAGAAGCATGGCGGGGTTTGGTCCCACCGGCCGCGCACAGGGTTACCTCCCAAATCGTCCTCGCGCATGGCCGGCATTTGTCCTGCTCCTGCGGAGCTGCGGACAAACGCCGGCCTGCGCTGCGGAAAGATTTGGGAGGTAACCCTGCGCCCGGCCTGCGGCTACTATGGGGCCGACGCACCAACTTGAGATGCTGCGCATACAAAGTTGGAAGGGTCTGAATTGCACTTTGTTAAGATGGGCCCGTTTCCCCATGGGAACTTTGCTTGGCAGGACTCTAATTTAAATTCAACAAAAACAGGGGCGCCCTCTTTGGGGATGCCCCTGTTCTGGCTTGGATGTGGTTGTTGAGACGATGCTTTGCCTCGTCTTGCCTTATGCCAAGAACTCCTTGGTGGTCGCCACGATGTTGGCGGCGTCCAGGCCGTACTTGTGCAGGAGCTCGGCACCCGGGCCGGACTCGCCGAAGGTGTCGTTGACGCCAATCTTCTTGAGCGGCGTCGGGCACTGCTCACACAGGACGTCGGCAACGGCGCTGCCCAGGCCACCGATCACAGAGTGCTCCTCGACGGTCACGACGTGGCCGGTCTTGGTGGCGCTCTTGACGATCAGGTCGGCATCGATGGGCTTGATGGTGTGCATGTTGATGACCTCGGCGTCGATGCCCTCGGCAGCGAGCTGCTCGGCGGCCTCGAGAGCCTCGCCGACCATCAGGCCGCAGGCGATGATGGTCACATCGGCGCCCTCGCGCATGACAATGCCCTTACCCAACTCGAACTTGTAGGTCTCGGGGTCGTTGATAACCGGCGAGGCCAAACGGGCGAAGCGCATGTACACCGGACCGTCGCACTCGTAGGCGGCGCGCGTCACGGCGCGGGCCTCCACGTCGTCGGCGGGAACAATTACGGTCATGCCGGGGATGACGCGCATGAGGGCGATATCCTCGCAGCACTGGTGCGTGGCGCCGTCCTCGCCCACCGAGATGCCGGCGTGCGTGGCACCGATCTTAACGTTGAGGTGCGGGTAGCCGATGGAGTTGCGGACCTGCTCAAAGGCGCGACCGGCAGCGAACATGGCAAAGGTACTCGCGAAGGCAACACGACCAGTGGTCGCGATACCGGCGGCGACGCCCATCAGGTTGCTCTCGGCAATGCCCACATCGAAGAAGCGGTCGGGGCAAGCGGCCTTAAACTTACCGGTCTGCGTGGCGGCGGCCAGGTCGGCGTCGAGGACCACAAAGTCATCGTGCTCGTTGGCGAGCTCGACGAGGGCCTCGCCGTAGCTTACACGCGTGGCGATTTTCTTGACGTCTGCCATCCTAGAGCTCCTCTCCGGCGGCCGTGAGCTCTGCCATGGCCTGCTCAAACTGTTCATCGTTGGGGGCCTTGCCGTGCCAGCCAACCTGGTTCTCCATAAAGGACACGCCCTTGCCCTTTGTGGTCTCGGCGATAATGGCGGTCGGCTGCCCCTTGGTGGCGCGAGCCTCGGCAAAGGCGGCGCGGATCTGGTCGAAGTCGTTGCCGTCGGCGAGCTCAACCACGTGGAACTTGAACGCGCGGAACTTGTCGGCGAGCGGCATGGGGTCGTTGACCTCCTCGACGGGACCGTCAATCTGAAGGCCGTTGTGGTCGACGATCACGCAGAGGTTATCGAGCTGCTGGTTGCCGGCAAACATGGCGGCCTCCCAGACCTGGCCCTCCTCGCTCTCGCCATCACCCAGCAGGGCGTACGTGCGATAAGTATCGCCCCAGTGCTTGGCGGCAACGGCCATGCCCACGGCGGCGGAGATGCCCTGGCCGAGCGAGCCGGTGGACATGTCGACGCCCGGGGTGTCGTTCATGTTGGGGTGACCCTGCAGGTGGCTGCCGATGTGGCGCAGCGTCTCAAGATCCTCCTTGGGGAAGAACCCGCGCTCGGCGAGCACGGCGTACAGGCCCGGAGCGCAATGGCCCTTGGAGAGCACAAAACGGTCGCGATCGGCCTTGCGGGGATCGGACGGGTCGACGTTCATTTCCTCAAAGTACAGATAGGTCATGATGTCGGCAGCACCGAGCGAACCGCCCGGATGGCCGGACTTGGCAGCGTGCACGCCGGTGACGATGCCCTTCCTTACCTCGTTGGCAACCTTTTTGAGCTCTTCGTCGCTCATTGTGCCTTCCTTTCATCCTCTTTAGACAAGATGCGCACGGCACCGAAGGTAATCCCAACACAGCCGCAATGCACGTACGTCATTCATTATGCTGGAAACTGATGGCTTTACCAGAGTTTTTATCATTATTTGAACAATTTAGCAGGCAGAACCGCTGATGAAACGGTTTATCAATGTGAACGTCTTTTGGATGGAACGCGGTCGCCCCTACGCGCTAATGTCCTTGAATCCCTCGCCGAAGGCTTCCGTAACGTCAGCGACCGTCACAATGGCGTGAGGATCGCGCTCGCGCACGATCGTCTTAAGGGTATTGAGCTCTCGACGGCTCACGATGACCATGATCACCGGCTTCTCGGCACCCGAATACATGCCAGTCGCCTTAAACTTGGTACAACCACGACCCAGGCCATACATAATATCGGCAGCGATATCAGGGAACTTGTCCGAGATGATGAGTACCATACGACGCTTGTTGCCGCCATCGACCACGGCATCGATCACGTAGCCGCTAATGACCATCGAAAGGCCTGCATATAGTGCATTTTCGATTGAAAAGACCGGAGCCGACAGCGCACATACGGCAACATCGATCGCCATGACGGTCGAGCCCACGGGCAGCGAGGTATTACGCGAGATGATTTGGCCAATCGTGTCCGAGCCGCCGGTGTTGGCGCCGGCGCGCAGCACCATGCCATAACCGATGCCCGTGATGATGCCGCCCCACATAGCGGGCAGCATCAGATCGGCATGTGCCAGCGGCGCCACAAACGGAGCGAACAGGTCGGTGAAAAAGCCCAGCAGCACAAAGCCTGTCGCCGTCTGCACCACGTAGAACATGCCGCCCTCGCGCATAACGACCAGCAGCAGCAAGGCGTTCATCACGATCGTCTGAATACCAACGGGAAGCGATAGACCGCGCGATGCGCCGACCGCCTGGATAATGGTGGCAAGGCCCGTAACGCCACCGGCAGCAAGGCCGTTAGGAATCAAAAACAGGTCGGTCGCAATAGCGGCCAGAGCGCACCCCAACATAATCTGGGGCAGGTCGTGAAAGAAGTTCATCGAAAGAATGCGCTTAATGTCCAGACGATATGCCATGCTGCCTCCCTCAAAAAAGCGCACCCCATCGGATGCGCTTTGAACTTCTTCTTGTATTCGATTCTACCGATTCGCCGGACAAAAACCACCCCTGCGCAGGGTTTATTCCGAATACAAACCCGTCCAACCGTTGGGCTTAGCATCGGCTTGAAGCCGCCCGATGTTTTAGATCTCCGAGCCTTCTACATCGGCGTTGCCGGTAGCCCAACGGTGATAGCCAATCACAAACGGATCCAAATCGCCATCGTCAAGAACGGCCTCGACGTTGCTGGTCTCCACGCCCGTACGCAGGTCCTTAACCATCTGGTACGGGTAGAGCACGTAGCTGCGGATCTGGTTGCCAAAACCAATCGTGGTCTTGGGTCCGCGAATCTCGTCCAGGGCCTCGGCACGCTTCTCGAGCTCAATCTCGTACAGGCGAGCCTTGAGGATCTGCATGCACGCGGCCTTGTTCTGGATCTGGCTGCGCTCGTTTTGGCAGGTAACCACAATGCCGCTGGGGAAATGCGTCACGCGCACGGCGGAGTCGGTGGTGTTTACGCCCTGGCCACCCGGGCCACTTGCGTGGTACACGTCGACGCGGATGTCGTCGGGGTTGATCTCGATATCGATATCGTCGGGCAGCACCGGAATGACCTCGACGCCGGCAAACGTGGTCTGGCGGCGCTTCTTGTCGTCGGTGGGGCTAATGCGCACCAGGCGGTGGACACCGGCCTCGGCGCGAAGCATGCCAAAAGCATCCTTGCCTTCGACGGTAAAGGTCGCGCGATCAATGCCAATGACCTCGGCCGCGGGGCAATCGTTGATGGTGACCTTCCAACCGCGGCGCTGGCAGTACTTCATGTACATCTTAAAGAGCATGAAGGTCCAATCCTGGGCCTCCAAACCACCCTGCCCGGGCTTGATGGTCACAATCGCGTCGCCATGGTCGAACTCCCCGGTAAACCAGCTCGCAAGCTCAAGCTCGTCGATGGCGCGGGCCAGGCGTTCTGCCGTAGCGGCAGCCTCCTCGCGCAATGCGACGGCGTCGGGGTCATCCCCCATCTCCTCGGCAAGCTCCAGCGCAGCGCGGGCATCGGAAAGCTCGCCGCGCGCGGTGTCCACGGCAGCGATATCTTCCTTGGTGCGCGCGATCTCCTCCATCGTGGCGCGAGCGGCATCGGCGTCGTCCCAAAAGCCCGGGGCGACGCTTTTGGCCTCGAGCTCCGTTACGCGGGTGCGCTTCTCGTCCAAATGGAGGTACGACTCAACCTCACCGAGCCGGTCCGCAAACGCGTCCAGCTCGGCGGGCGTTACCTCTAAAGCCTCAGCCATTAACGATTCCTGCCGTGGCAGTACTTGAACTTCTTACCGCTACCGCAAGGGCACGGGTCGTTGCGGCCCACGTTGACGTACGGATCGTCGCTCTCGGACTTGCGGTAGGTCGTCACCTTGCCACCGTTGTTGACGGCAGCCGGTCCGCCTTGGACAGCCGTGCGGGCCTGCACCTGCGCCTGCTTGCGCAGCACCGAGTCGCCGTTGTCACCATCGACCTCGGCAGGACCGGAGAAGTGCGCACCCTCGAGCGCGGGCTCCTCCTTGTGCTCCACGACACGCGGGGCAGCCTTGATCTCGATGCGCAGAACCGTGCGCAGGTAATCCTCGTACATGGTGTCGACGAGTATCTGGAACGCGCCGTAGGCCTCGGTCTTGTACTCGACCAGCGGGTCGCGCTGGCCAAAGCCGCGCAGGCCGATGCCGGTCTTGAGGTAGTCCATCTCCTGCAGGTAGTTCATCCAGCGGGTATCGATGACGCGCAGCATGACCTGGGTGTTGAGCTCGCGCATCAGGTCCTCGCCCAAGCGCTCGGCTTTCATGTTGTAGCACTTCTCTACGTAAGCCAGGACATCGGCAGCTAGGGCCTCATAATCCTCGTCGGGGAACTTCGGCGTATCGATGTGGCCGGTGAGCTCCACAACCCACTTGCGCAGGCCCTCCAGGTCGCGCTCGCCATCGTGACTGTCCTTGGTGCAGAACTCCTGCACGCAGCGGTACACGGTATCGTGCATGACCTCGGTGATGTGGTCGGTCAGATCCTTGCCGTCCAGAATCTTATTGCGCTCGGCGTAGATGACCTGGCGTTGCTTGTTCATGACGTCGTCGTACTCAAGGACGCTCTTACGCATGGAGAAGTTGATGCTCTCGACCTTGTGCTGGGCGCTCTCGACAGCCTTGGAGATGATCTTGTGCTGGATGGGCATATCGTCGCCCATGTCAGCCGTGACCATCATCTTGGAGACGCGGTCCATCTTGTCGCCGCCAAACAGACGCATGAGATCGTCCTCGAGCGACAGGTAGAACTGGGTCTCGCCCGGATCGCCCTGACGGCCGGAACGGCCGCGCAGCTGGTTGTCGATACGGCGGGACTCGTGGCGCTCGGTGCCGATAACGGTCAGGCCGCCGGCGGCAAGAACGCGCTCGCGCTCGGCCTTGCAAGTCTCCTTGGCCTCGGCGTTAAACTGCTCAAGCTGCTCGGGCGTTACGTCCTCCATGGTCAGGCCCTCGTACTCCAGGCGCTCGCGCACCAGCTCGTCGGGGTTACCGCCCAGCAAGATGTCGGTACCGCGGCCGGCCATGTTGGTAGCGATGGTCACGGCGCCATAGCGACCAGCCTGGGCAACGATATGGGCCTCGCGCTCGTGGTGCTTGGCGTTGAGGACCTCGTGCGCGATGCCGCGCTTGGTAAGGGCGGCCGACAGTTTCTCGGAGCTTTCGATGGAGACGGTGCCCACCAGGACCGGCTGGCCCTTGGCGTGACGTCGCTCGACGTCGTCGGCAACGGCGTTGTATTTGGCCTGGATGGTGCGGTACACCAGGTCCTCGTGGTCAACACGCTGCACGGGCTTGTTGGAGGGGATGACCTCGACGGGCAGCTTGTAGATCTCGCGGAACTCGGCATCCTCGGTGAGTGCCGTACCGGTCATGCCGGAGAGCTTGTCATACAGACGGAAGTAGTTCTGCAAGGTGATGGTGGCCAGCGTCTGGTTCTCCTCGCGCACGAGCACGCCCTCTTTGGCCTCGATGGCCTGATGCAGGCCCTCGGAGTAGCGGCGGCCTTCCATAATGCGGCCGGTGAACTCGTCGACGATCTTGACCTCGCCGTTGGTGACCACGTACTGCTTGTCGCGGTGGAACATGTACTGGGCCTTCAGCGCCTGCTGCAGGTGGTTGACCAGCTGACCGGAGAGATCGGCATAGATGTCATCGATACCCAAGCGGCGCTCAATCTTCTTAAGGCCGCGCTCGGTGGCGGCGATAGTGTGCTTGGCCTCGTCCATGACGTAGTCGCCCGTGGGCTCAACGTCCTCGGTGGCGGTGAGCATGTCGTGCGACACGTCCTCGCCGCGCTCAAGGCCGCGCACGGCACGCGCGAAGTCCTTGTAGGTGCTGGCGGACTTGGTGCCGGCGCCCGAGATGATGAGCGGGGTACGTGCCTCGTCGATCAGGATGGAGTCGACCTCGTCGACGATGGCGTAGCTGTGGCCGCGCTGTACGCGCTGCTCGGGGCGGGTGACCATGTTGTCGCGCAGGTAGTCGAAACCGAACTCGGAGTTGGTGCCGTAGGTGACGTCTGCCTGGTAGGCCGGACGCTTGAGCTCGAGCGGCATGTTGTTCTGGAGCAGACCGACGGTCATGCCCAGGTACTTGTAGATGCGGCCCATCCACTCGGAGTCGCGCTTGGCAAGGTAATCATTGACAGTAACGACGTGCACGCCCTTGCCGGCAATAGCGTTGAGGTAGCCGGCCAGCGTGGAGACGAGCGTCTTGCCTTCGCCGGTCTTCATCTCGGCGATATGCCCCTCGTGCAGCGCCATGGCGCCGATGAGCTGTACGTCAAAGTGACGCATGCCCGTGATGCGCTTGGAAGCCTCGCGCACGGTGGCAAAAGCCTCGGGGAGCATGTCGTCGAGCGACTCGCCGTTGGCGTAACGCTCGCGGAACTTATCGGTCTGGCCGCGGAGTTCCTCCTCGGTCATCTTCTCAAACTGGGGCTCAAGACCGTTGATCTGGTCGACGATCTTGTAGTAGCGCTTAAGGTCCTTATCGGATCCAAAGGACAGCAGCTTTGACATGAATCCCATGTGGTTTTCCTTTTTGGCCATCGCCCACGCCGTGCAGCTGCGGGCGAGTTAAACACAGATGATTGTACTTTAGCCAAACAAGGCGCGGCCTATACGGTCGACCTCGACCGCCACGTAATAACTATGACCAACCTGCCACAATGGGACAGGTTTATTTTGGCAAGTTTTATCTGAGCAAACGCCGTCTCTCTGCCATTTGGTGCCACGGGGACAGGTTAGCTTGCACCAATTAAAAAGAAAAGGGCCGCGCACCCAAATGGATGCACGGCCCTTATGCCATGAATGCGAGCGATTCCGCGGCGAGCTATTTACTCAGCAGCCTCGGTGGTCTCGGCCTCGGCAGCGGCCTCCTCGACGGGAGCCTCGGCGGCCTGCTTGGCAGCCTCCTCGGCGAACTTAGCAGCACGCTTAGCCTTCTCGGCAGCCTTAGCCTCAGCGGCGGCCTTGCGAGCGGCCTCGGCCTCAGCAGCCTTGGCGGCCTTGGCAGCCTTGGCCTCCTCAGCCTTCTTGAGCTGGGCGGCAGCGGCGCCACCGAACTTGTCGGCGAAGCGCTGGACGCGTCCACCGGTGTCGACGAACTTCTGCTGGCCGGTGTAGAACGGGTGGCACTCGTTGCAAAGCTCGACCTTCATCTCGGACACGGTAGCGTGCGTCTTGAAGGTGTTGCCGCAGGAGCACGTCACCGTGCACTCGACATACTGGGGATGGATACCCTGCTTCATGGTAGGACTCCTTATTGGTCAGGCGCTGGTTACCGATCAGCGCATAAGGCGTCTTGGTTTCCGACCAAGACAACAAACTCGGCTATGGTACCACGGCGCCGCGCGTCCCACAAAAGGTTCACGGTCTTTTCGGAACGACACGAATCTGACCCATCGAAACACATCTCCACCGTTCCTTCAACTGGGAAAATGCCGTCCCCGGGGCCTGAGAAGGGCCCCGGGGACGTTCGACTGACTGCGGGAACGGCCTTTCCGCTCAATGTGTTCGGCTGAGATCGGAAATCAGCCAAACTGAACTAGGTTCAGCTGGCATGGTTAAAAACGGGGGCGACGCTTTTGCGTCACCCCTCGTCCCGGCCGGTTGCTTTAGTTGTACACACGGTAGTTACACTTGAACTGGGTTATGTGTCCATAGTTGGAGCGGTACCAACCCGACGTATAGCTGATTGCCTCTGCGCCTAGATAGTCGTAGCCCTTGTTGTAGCGAAGCTGACGGTAGGTCGTGTCGTACTCTGCTACGTAAAACGTGTCTCCAGAGAAGGCTTTGTACCGGTCTTTAACCGTCGAAGCCATGTACGCGGGTTCGACATCGCCTTTCTCTCCGTTGAGCGCATAGACGGGTGCCGCGATTCCGCATAAAGCCGTTGCCACGAGGATGGCGTAGACAGCCATGCGCGACGCGTTGGACTTCAGCTGTTCAAATAGTTTCATGTCATTCACCTTCCTCGTATGTATCGAGGTATTCCTGCTTGAGCGTCTGCGAGGACGACTTGATCTTTT